>NZ_SSDM01000375.1:0-22903 GCF_004794375.1 Microbacterium sp. K35
CCGCAGGGCGAGCGACTCGGTCTGCGGGGGTCGCGTGGCGGCGCCCTGGCGGGCGAGCGCGCCGAGCAGCGGCGCGGGTACGTCGTCCGAGGACAGCCAGCGCGCGGCGACGACGGCCGCGCGCACGAGATCCTCGTTCGACGGCGTGAAGAGATGGCCGTCCGCGGCCACCCCGGTCTCGGCCGCGGCGCGTATCCACTCGCGCACCAAACGGCGGCCGGCGTCGGACTGCACGTGCTGCCGCGCCTGGCGCTGCCAGGTCTGGGACGGCGCCTTGTGTCCGAGCGCGGCCAGGTGCCGCACGATCGGTTCGATGTCATCCACGGGCAGCGCGCGGGCGAGTCGTCGTGCCCGCTCGGCCCACTCGTCTCCGTCGTCGACCACCGTGAGGTCGAGGACTCCCGACGGCAGGAACGACGCCCGCAGGCGGCGCGCGACCTTGAGATCCTTGTCGACGCCGTAGCGCGAGGCGAACCGTCCGGACATCAGCCCGTCGAGGTGCTGCACGCTGGCCTCGAGCGCCTCATACAGCTCGGCATCCCGATGCCCGGCGTCCATCGCCGTCTCGGCGCCGCGCAGCGCCGGGGCGCACACATAGCTCATGGCATCGATGGCGAGCGCGGCGCGCAGGGCGAACGCCGCGGTCTCCGCGTCCCAGGGCAGCTTCTTGCGCGGGAGGGAGCGGATGAGATCGTCTTCGGCCGATCGATGCCGCCACCCGTTCACGAGCTGCGGGCTGACGTCCATGATCAGCAGCAGTGCGACGAGCTGGAGGCGCGGTGTCGACGCTCTCCCGGCGAAGGCCTCCGCCCAGTCGGTGTCCGACGACACGGGACGACCGAGGGCCTCCCCCAGCTCACGGCGCAGTGCCTCGCGGGTCAGTGCCACGCCGGCACCGCCGAGCGCTTACTCGGCGGGACCATCGATGACTTCGTCGACCAGGCTGATACCTCCGGACGAGCTCGCCTCGACCATCAGCGCCTGGATCCACTTCACGTTGAGCTGCGGGGTCTCCGGCTCCTCGAACGTGAACCGGAGCGGGATGGACGGGTGCAGCCAGATGGTCGAGCGACCGGGGGTGTCGCCCTCGGGGTGACGCCAGGAGAGCGTGAAGCTCTCGTTGCGGCGGAGCTTGGTCGCGATCGCGACCTTGAGGTGTGCGAGGGCGCGGTCCTCGATCTGGATCTCGCTGCCGCTCCCGTACTGCATGGTTCCCATGCCACGACTGTAGCGGGCGACTCTCCCGCATGCGAAGGCCGTGCTGCGCTCGCGGGAGGAGGACTCGTCCGGGGCTGTCAAGGCCCTGGGGCCGGCGCGGTGCGGGTGTAGGTTCCGCGCATGGAGACGATCAGAGTGGGTCTCGTCGCGGATCCGGCGTCGCCCACCGCCGTTGCGCGCCGGATGACCGGCCTCACTCCACCGCTCGCCGCCGAGGCCGACGGATGGATCGTCGAGCTCGTCAGCGAGCCGTTCACCCTCGGGTCGGAGGATGTCGACGTCGCTCTGGAGCGACTCCGCTCGCACGCCGATCAGCACGGGTGGGACCTCGTCATCGGCGTCACCGAGCTTCCGCTCCGCGACGACGACGGCCGCTATCTCCTGGCAGCGGTCCACCCTCGACGGCGCTCCGCCGTCCTGTCGCTTCCCGCACTGGGAGGGTTCTGGGTGCAGCGCCGCGCACGACACGCGGTTCGGGGCCTCGTGGACGGGATGGCTGAACCCGTCTCGCCGGAAGAGCAGCGCCTGCCGCTCCCCCGGCTCAGCGCCCGGGGGCGTGTGCTCCTGGGCATGGTGCTGGCCAACCGCCCGTGGCGGCTCGCCGCGGGTCTCAAATCGGCGCTCGTCGCCGCCCTCGCCACCGGCGCGGTGGCGACCATCGAGCCGACCGTGTGGTCTCTCGCCCTCTCGCTGTCGCCCTGGCGCCTGGTGGCGGCGACGGTGGCCTCGATCGCGATCATCATCGCCTGGATCGTGATCGACGGCAGGCTGTGGGACCGACCCGACGACGACTCGCCCGCGGCGCGGGAGCGATCCCATCTCTACAACACCTCGACGCTGCTGACCCTCACCGTCGGGATCGTCATCTGCTATCTGACGCTCTACGTCGTGAACCTGGCGTGGGCGCTGTTCGTCCTCGACCCCGCGGTCATGAGTGAAGACCTCGGGCGGTCCGTCGAGTTCGGCGATCTGTTCGTGCTCACCTGGTTCGTCGCGTCGGCGGCGACTGTCGGCGGGGCGTTGGGCACCGGCCTGGAGTCCGACGAGGCGATCCGGGCCGCCACGTACTCCAAGCGCGAGGAGGAGCGCCGCGCCCGGTTGGCCGACGAGCGCGACGCCCGGTGACGACTGCCGGGTGCACGTCCACGCGGAAGGGCCCCGCCACCTGCTCATGGTGAGCGGGTCGCGGGGCCTATCGATCGTCGACGTCGGCCGGGGGTGTGCGGCGTCGACCAACCTGGCGCAGATCTGTCGCAGTTGGCTCAAGTCCCGCCTGAAGTCACCCCCTCGGGCGACGACGCTGTTGCGTCGTAGAAGTTGGCACAGTCTTGGAGCCCCGGAATTCCGGGTTTTCTGATGGACGCGTCTCCGAGGATGTTGTCGTGGAGCACGTCGACTGCTATCGCGAGTGCTCGACGACGAGGCAGCGAGGATTCGACCAGCATCGCCCCAGAGCGCCGTCGAGGCAAATGGCGACAAGATGGATGCATGAGCGACAAGACCCTCGAGGCAGAGGCATTCATCAACTACCGCCTCCATGGCCTCTCCGAGCGGAACGAACATCACGAGTTCGAGAAGATCGCCACCCGCATCGCCCGGAAGCGCCTCAGCGCGAACATCCTCATAGCCAACGGCCCGGTGAGCGCTGGTGGCGACCAGCAGCGCGACGCCGAGTCCTACACGACTCGCATTCCGGACGAATTGCCGCATTCCGCTGGCTTCGCGGCTGCGGCTTCAACCTCGCCCATCGTTGTTGCGTGCACAGTTCAGAGCACAGGTCTGAAAGCCAAAGTGCTCGCAGATCTTGCAGGAATCTGTGCGCTGGACGCCGCCCCGGTGGAAGTTGTCGCCGTATACAGCGCGATCTCCATACCCGAGGCGACAGTTCACGACCTGCAGAAGACTGCCCGGGAAACATACTCGGTCACTCTCGATATTTACAGCGGTGAGAAGATCTCGACGATTCTCGCCGAGCCTGACCTCATCTGGGTCGCTCAGGCCTACCTTCAGCTTCCAGCGTCGATGGTGCCCGAACCTGACACCTCCACGGTGCCAGCCGAGTATGCCCAGCTACTGTCAGACCTCCGCCGAAATCGCGGGCCGGCCGCGCTGACTCCTGCCACCCAAGGAGAGATCGCCCTCGGCATGAGATACGCGACATGGGACGAACATGCGAACTCTGACCTTCCGGAATGGATCGACTTCATGGGTGCGTTCCTTGCCGTTGAACATGACGACGAGCTGGTGTTCCGCGCCTGTTACGAGATCGCCATCTCGCGCTTCCGGGGAATGGGAATCGCCGAAGGGAGCGAAGACCTCATCCGCCGCGCCCTGGAGATCGCGCATGCGAGTGACCGTCCGCATGTCTTCGACGACGCAACCGTTCTTCTCGCGTACTGGGGCGGCATGTGGTCGTCCGGCGTCGCGACTGCTAACGCCATGGAGATCGACACCGCCCGAAGTCGATTCGTCGCTCACGTCTCCGAGATGCTGCAGGCCACAGATCCGGCCGAGTTCCCGATTCGAGCGGCATCGTTGAATAGCGTTCTCGCATTCGCGAAGCTTCAGCCGAATTGGGTCAGGGCTGAGGAGCTGTATGGGACACCGGAGCGCCGCCGATTCGACCCGACCGTAGGTAGACAGTTCGACGAGACCGACCTTGACGGCGCGTTCGACGATGAGGATGACGTCCTTGACATCTCCGGCGCGATGGAGCACCTGAGCGCAGTCACTGATCTGCTACCGCGCGCACGCGGATTTTCCGCCCGAAGTATCAGCGACACTTTCCAGCTCTTCGCCCCGGCGCTGTCATCGCAACCGCGATACTCCGACGTGCGAGATGCCTTTGATACGGCCATTGGAGCCGTCGACGGGGATGCCGCAATCGCGGATCGCGCGCACCAGCGCGCATTCCGTCTGTACGAGTCAGGAAAGCTCCTCGCTGCCCTCGGAGAATTTCACACGGCGAAGGCCTTGCGCCTCCACGGCGACCTTCACGCAGATGAGGTCGTCACGTTGCGCTACATCGGTCAGATCTATCTTGAGCTCGGGCTCCCGTACGCGGCCAAGATGCATTTCGCTCACGCCGCGGCGTTAGCCGAAGGCAACTCAGATGATGACGTACGCGCACACGCGCCACGCGCGCTGTTCCAGGCATCCGACGCCGCGCATTTCGCGGGATGCTGGGCGGACGCGTCCGCGTGGGGTAGGCAGGCAGTGTTCGTTCACAACGCGCTCGCCAATCGCCCGACCGATCTTGCCGAGCATCCCGAGCTAGAAAATCATCTACAAAACGAAGTGCGGCAGCTGAGCGCGACTCGTCAGTACTGGCCCGATCTCGAGCATCTGCTCACGCTAACTCATGCCGGCTCAGGAGTTCACCGTTCGATTACTCCGCTGCTGCCAGCGCCGGAGACAGTTCTCCCCACCGAAGACTCATTCCAAGTTCTGGCGAGTGAGCAGTACGCCGGCCCAGTCTTCGCCGACCTCGGTACAGAGCGCATTGCCGATTGGGAAGCGCTCGGTACGCGGTGGAGCTTCTCGTTCGAGAACAGCCGAGACACCGTGCTTCTCGCTGAAACCTTCCTCGCCGCGTTCCAGGTTTTCCTAGCCGACATCGCGTCCCACGATCCCGTCATCACCTGCTCCGCCATCGACGCCTCCATCCGCGTTGATCCCGGCGCCAAGGAGGCCGCGTCCATTGCCATCGGACCCGTGACCGACAACGTGATCTCTGTGTCCATCACTATGGCGAACGAAGTTGCCGACGTGAACGCCCTCGCTCAAGGTCTCGTCGCCACCGCGATTGAATTGTTCAGCGTCGTGCACGCACGGTCGCACGCCGACCTCGAGCAGATACTAGGGCGAATGATGCGTGCGGGTCTCCCCCACAAGATCCTCGCGATCCGTCCATACCGAGACTCGGCCGATCTCCCTCGCGAGGATCACTACGAGCGATGTGCTGCAGCAACCCGACCCTCATCGTCCGCCTCGTTCGAGCCGGTGTCCCGCGACCACCTCGCCGCTTCCGAGACGCTGGGAACCGGATACGACGAGCACGAGGCGGCGAAAGCAATCCGGCTCACTTACGAGGCGGCGGAAACGTGGCGGTACTCTCTCGAGGTTCTGTTGTCTCGCACGACAGTGCAAACCACCATTGAGAACCTTCGAGCGGACGCATGGAGGGACTGGCACATCCTCGGCGTGTTGATGACGATGGGTTTGAGGTGGCGGATGGAGGTGCTTGGCCTTGATGTGGAGACTGTCCATCCACAAGCGCATCCGGACCTCGCCACACGCCGGGAAACAGAGTCCGACCCCCGAATGCCGGACGACGTGCCGCTCGATAATTTGGAACTGGATCTTTTCGGTCAGGTTCTACGCATCGCGCAACGATGGGGATTGGGTTACCGCTCGCCCGACGCGGACGGTGGTGCACTGCGCGAGCTCATGATCCGTAGATACAGATTCGGAACCGACGACATTCCTCACGTTGATATTCTGCGAGGCCTCGACGAGGACGGGCGACTGCAGAATTTGGTAGAAACGTCAATTCCCTAGCCAACTCCGACTCGTCTCGAGACGATCCATCTAACACCTTCTTGGGGCCCGTCAGGGTCGGCTCCTTTGCCGACAATCTGCTCACCGTGACGTTACACACCAGGCAAGAACGGTCGATAGTCAGGACGGTCACCGTCGGTGTACTGGGGCGCGAAGCGGGCATACACATCGTCCTCGGATCGCTTGAAGTCGACGCCTGTGGCGTTGCCCTCCAACCATGCGACGACCAGATACTCCCCCAGGCGCAACTGTTCCCGCAGTCGCTCCAGCTCCGGGGCCTTCCGCATTCCGGCAAGGAGCGACTCATGCATGTGGAACGCCCACCCGTTCATCGCGCGGCCGGCGGTGCGGCCGCGCTCGATGGACGCCGCCAACTGCGTGTTCACCCAGATCTCGCGCGCTTCGCTCGGAAGCATCAGCGGCTCGCTGATGTCCTCCGGACCCGCCGGAGCCTGACCGGTCTCATGGAGGTAGTCTTCGTTCTCCGCTTGGTCTTGGGCACGTCGCGCCGCGATACCCGCTGACCCCAGGGCCGCGAGGATGTTCTGCCCGTACCGTTCACGTCGAATCCGGCGAGCCTCGCCGGAAGAGACGACGCGAGCGACGACTCCACCGGTGACAGCACCAGCGAGGGCCGATCCAACCGGCACCACCCACGGTCGAAGCATCTCGTCGAGCATCATCCACGCGTCCATACGGTGACCATAACCGGGTTGGCTGCCGTGTCCGAACCTTGCCCTACGCTGAACCTGCTCGGCCGGAGGAAGGATCCCGTGGGCTCCAGCAAGAGACTCGCGTCACTGTATGACATGCAGGCGCAGCACCGCTCGATTCTTCAGGCCGCGAAGGCGGGACCTCTACAGTCGCTCACCGACCGCGAGCTGAACCTTCGACAACAACCGGTCACCATCTATCCGCGGCCGTACACGAAGGTGCGCGCGTGGGTGCGATTCGGGCCGGAACCGATCCGCGTGGACGCAGTGCTTCTTCGTTCCACCCCAACAGCCGCCGGAATCGGGTTCAGAGCCGAGGGACAATCGTTTCGCTGTTGGGTGTGGGGCAACGCCGTCTCTCCTCTCGACGATACGTGATCTGTCGCCTTACGCATACCGCACCGTGTGCGCCGGCGTCCCATCCCATCGCGTTGCTCGTTCCCAGCTCTCCACATCCACCACCCACTCCCCCGACTCGATGCGGGGGCGACGGCGCTGCTCCTCGTCACGGAACGCATCGGGCACGGCCTCGACGATGGCGTCCATGGGGCCGACGATCTCGACGATGCGAGCATCGACGCGTCGGACGACGACTGTCTTCGGGGAGATGCGGATCACCTGGTAGAAGTCGACGGTCGACTGTTGCACGCCCCATAAGGAGATCATCGTCGCACTCCGCTTCGGCTGGGCGGCGTCAGCGGTCAGCTTCCTGCGTCGGCACATCCGAGTCATCAACATTATCGGCGGAGTGCTGCTCATCAGCCTGGGCGCGCTCATGCTCACGGGGCTGTGGACGACCATCATGTCGAGGCTGACCTCGGTGATGGGCACGGTCATCCTGCCGCTGTAGCGTGCAGAGATCGAGCACCCTCACACACCGGTCAACGATGTCGCTTCCTCGTACGCGGCCTTCAGCTCCGCGGACAATCTGCCTCGGACACCGACCGCATAGCCGTTAGCGATCCCCCACGCGCGTATCTCCCCCGGCGACGTCCCCGGGACGGCCGTCCCCGGGACCTTGCGCTGCGTAGCCGGCGCTCTCGGTGCGACCTTCGGGGCGGCAGCGAGGGCGGGCTGCAGGTGCTTCAACAGGGCAGCGTACGTCTCAGGGTCGACGATCCGTGTTCCCAGCTCGTGTGCACGCTCGAGTTTCCCGCCGGCGAACGACCCGTCGGTGACCAGCATCGCCGTCAGCCCTGAGACTGAGCCGAGAACGCGCACCCCCAGCTCTCGGGAACGATCTTCGAGGCGCGCCCGCTGCCGGTCTTTCCCCACGAAGCCGGTGAACACGACCTTGTCCCCCACACGCAGCGGGTCACCGTGCACCCACGTGCTCGGCAGCGGCCGCAGGCCTGCGCTCAGACGCGCGGCGCGGGCAGCATCAGCTTCGGCGATGAGTCCCGGCACCATCTTTGCGGGCAGACGCAACGCCGAAGCGATGGCCTCAAGCTGCGCGCGCTCATCACCGGAGACATGCCCGTCATCGAGCGCGTTATGGGCGAGCGCAAGGAGGAGCGCGGTGTGCGCCGCCGTGATGTCAGCCGCGCTGAGATCGTACGCCTCGACGAGGTCTTGGAGCGCGGCCGCCTCAGCGTCGGTGATGACGCCGTCCTCAAGGGCATCGAGGACCGTCTCGACATAGGTGAGCGACCCGACCGGAGCGCCCTCGTCCAGCACTTCCGCGAGGCTCAGTTTCGTGAGCTGCGCGATG
Source organism: Microbacterium sp. K35 (assembly GCF_004794375.1). Taxonomy (NCBI): domain Bacteria; kingdom Bacillati; phylum Actinomycetota; class Actinomycetes; order Micrococcales; family Microbacteriaceae; genus Microbacterium; species Microbacterium sp. K35. The sequence goes on from NZ_SSDM01000375.1 coordinate 8,203, forward strand.
AGCGCCGGTCGCTGCGGCGCGGTGGTGGGCCGTCGAGTGCGGCGGCGAGTCGCCGGCTCGTCCGGCAAGAACGTGAGCGGCGGACGGCTGGGGCCTGTCGGCCAGACGACGGTGCGCGCCTCGTTCGGAACGGACACAAGCGCGGGGTGCGGCGACACTCGTCCCTGGGCCTGGAGGTAATGGCGCAGGAGTCCGGCTGTCGCGCGAGCGTCCCCGAGTGCGGAGTGCGCGTCGTTCAGAGGTACTTGGGCGCTCCAGCAGCAGTCAATCAGACGACGTCGGTCAAGGTTCGGGAGATAGTGGTGGCTGCCGTCGAGCGTGCAATACGCAGGGAGCCACGGGACGTCCCACCCTGCGCGTCGGAACTCCGCACGGAGGAACCCGAGGTCGAAGCGCGCGTTGTGGGCGGCGATAGGAAGACCGGAGATGTAGGGGACGATGGAGGTTGCAACGTCGCGGAACAGGGGCGCGTGGGCGACGTCGGCGTCCGTGATGCCGTGGATGTGAGTAGCCCCGACGGGTCCCTCCGGGTTGAACCGCGTCGACCACTCATCGACGACCTGGCCGCGCTGATCTACACGCACCACCGCGAGTTCGAGCACGCGGTCCCTCTTGGGCGACAGCCCCGTGGTCTCCACATCGATGATGGCGAAGTACGGCGGCTGGGCCGGAGTTCGCACGGCCCGTGCCGTGTCCGTCTTCGTCGTACCGCCACCGAACAGCCTCTTGAGCCAGCTCATCCCCCACCCCTTCGTTCACGCCGATTCCACGGCGCACGAGACCATCATGCCGAACGCGAACGACATCCACCGCACCCTGCAGGCGTCGCTGACCCCCTCGTCGCAGGATGGAGCCGGAGGAAGGAGATCGCCACGCTTCTCTGCAGCGTGGCATCTTGCCGGTTCGCGCTTCGTTCAGGTGCGAACCCGCACAGCGTGTAACCGGGGTCGGCGACTACAGAAACCGAGACGGGCGCCGCGGCGCGAGTCGATGGCGCGAAGACGATGTCCGCGACGTCGATACGATACGACTATGCCTGACGAGAACCCGGAGTTCGCCGACATCTACGGCGTGGCGACTCACGTCGTCCCCGACGCCCACGACGCACCACGCCGAAACGTTGTCGTGCACCCGCGTTCTGATGTCGTCACCGTTCTCGGACGCACGTCGCAGCGCGGAGGGTTTGACGAGCAGCACTGCATGCTCAGCGAAGTGGACCTGTCCTGCCGTCTAGACCTGCCGGGCATGTTCGACGTGCGCCACAAGCACAGCATCTTCCGCGCACACTTCTCTCGGCCCAGCGACTGCGAGTTCTACGGTTCCCTCGGAACGGACGAAGCCGGACGGCTGCGGGAGTTCTATGACCGTGTCAGCGGTTTCTGACGAGACCGCGCATAGATCAAACGTCAGATAAGCTGGCAGACTTTGCTTTTCCACGAAAGGGCACAACTGTGCACGCGACCGGAACACCCGACTGGATCACCGAGCTGACCGCAGAACCTGCGGCGCTGGTGCCTGGTGATGCCTGGGCGCTGTCCTGGGACGGCGCTCATGAAGGCGTTGTCGTCATCGCTCAGGTGCACGACGACTTCGTGCTCGGCATCCCTCTGACGCACGGCGAGGCCAGCTCGACAGAGATTCCCGCAGTGCTCGGTGAGGTGGCGGTCACCCTCTGGCCGCAGGCGGAGACCGGCCTCGGGACCTTCCTCCTTCATCGCCGGTTGGGACGCGTGCTGGGCGACGCGCAGCTGCGGGAGATGCGCCGGTGGGCTGCGGGCCGTGGAGAGTTGGAGACGCTTGTCCCCGGCTCTGGCGCCGCCAACGTGGATGACCTCATGCGGCTCTTGCAGGACTACCAGCGCCGCTGCTTCATCGAATGGCCGTCGGAGACTGAGGTGACCATCGACGTCAACGCCACCGGCATGACACCCCGTCAGTTTCGCGACGCGACCGGCCTCGACACCGAACGGGTGGTGGATCTGTGGGACGGCCATCTCCTCACCGCTGAGGAACGCGAGCTGGTAGATGCCTCCTGGACGACCCACGCCTCCACTATCCCGACCCGAGAGCTGTCGTCGCCTGACGTGAAGCTGCTCGTCGTTGAACTCTGCGAAGCGGCGGGCACCTCCGAGCGTGAGGCACGCAACGCCGCACGGAGTGCGTACGCTCTCGCTGCCCGCACCGACAGCGTCTCGGAACGCGCATCGACACGCGCAGCAGACACACTCCGTCTCCTCATCCAAGACGCTCATGCTTCCTGAGGTTCGCACTGCCGCTGAATGGCTGCAGCCAGACAACATCGCCGCCGCAGCCGAGCACCTCCTCGAACACATGCAGTTCGACCAGCCACGGGAGGCTCTCGAGTCGGACGTGATCCGAGCGCTCCAAGACTCCGACCACATCGACTTCGAATGGAGCTCACAGGTCGACACCACCTGCGAGCTTCACGGCACCTACTCCAGCCCGCCCGCACGTATCAGAGTGTCCCGACAGCAGCCCACCGCTCGGGCGAACTTCACTGCAGCGCACGAGTTCGGACATCACCTGCAACGTCACGATGACGAGTGGGCTATGGACGTCATGGCTGTCCTTCGCCACAGCGACCCCGTCATGATGCGCCATGTCGAAGAAGCGGTCAGCAACCGCGTCGCAGTAAACCTACTCATGCCGGAGCGCATCGTCGAAGACGCGTGGACCGGCCAGCTGACCCCTGCGTTCATTCGCGCGCTCACACGCAACGGGCACGTGTCGCGACAGGCCGCAACCATCCGTGCCTCCGCATGGTCACAGGAGAGCGAACCGCACGCCGTCATCATCGTCGCTGACCCGCTCACGGGACTCGTGCTGTCATCTGAATCGCACGAGACCTCAAGCCTGACGCGCCCACCGAAGAACAGCGTGCAGCCCGACTTCCGTGCGCTCACCGCAGGCCCCGAAGGTACACGCGGGGCCACCGAAGGCTTCATCTACTCCACGAACTCCGCCCGCTCCGACATCACCTACGACTGGGGATGGGATGCGAGCGGTACGCACCTGCTGATTGTCGCGCGGCCCACCTACCGGTTCGGGACGGCGCAGTGGGATCGCGACGACATCGAGTGCCAGTCCGCGAGCTGTGACAGTTCGTTCTCTCGCAACGATGCGGTTCTCTGCCCGACGTGTATGCACCACGTCTGCCCTGACTGCGGGGCCTGCGCATGCGAGCGCCGGCGCGGGACGACGTGCGCGGACTGTGGGATGGAGATGTCGATCCGCGAGTCCCAGATCGGCACCACCCACGAAGAGTGCCCGTTCTGACTGGCCCCGAGCGAACTCGATGACCTCGTCAATCGTGTCCATGAACACCGTCATCTCGTCCGACGTGACGGTGACCGTCCCGTCGCCATAGCGGGCAGCTGCCCGCTCCGCCCTCAACCGTTGGAGGACGGCGGAGAAGCCCTGCGGGGTGTTGCCGAGATCCTCGTTCGCCTGCAACCACTCCCCCCGGGCTTGGTGAACTCGTGTCCGCTGAGCTTGGCTGAGCATCTGGACCTGGACGGTGAGCTCCGCGGCAGAGTACAGACTGTCAACCGCCGGCCCGATGGCTGTGCTGACCATCGTCCTAGACGTCAGCAGATAGTCACGGGCGAGATCGAGTAGCCGGTTCGCCTGGCCCTTGTTGTACCGGAAGTCGAAGGCCACCTGGGCTGCGTCGCCCAGCAGGTAGAACAGCGTCCAGCCGCTGTCCGGGCCGATGTTCGTCGGCCACACGTCCTCGAGACTGTCGATGTTCTCCGACGTCACCGGAGTGCCCGACGTGATACCGGAATCCTTCGAGGCACGAGCCGCGAGGACAACTTCCTCGTTGATCCGGACGATGGGGACCCCATGAGGGGGCAGCTCCACCAGAGCTGCGAAGACATCGCCACGCGACGCCCCGCGGCGTTGCAGCTCGGCGTCGACCCACAGGTCGAACATCTGGGTGATGATAGATGCGCCCAGGTCGTCCTCGCTACCGGTCATGACACCCTGCTAACAGTCAGGCAGGTTATCGAGGTTGTTCGGCGAGTAACCATCCGGAGCGGTCGTGAGGTAGGGGCGCCCATTGCGTGAACCGACGCGCACGTAGACGGTTCGCCCGCCGACCGAAACGAAGTAGGCGGTGCGGACCCGCTGGATGTTCGCGATGGCGGTGGTCTTCGAGTGACTCCACCCGGTGCCGCACAGCCCGGTGATGTCTCTGTCGTCGTCTTTCGCGCTCTTCGTCACCTGCAGAGACATGGAACCGCTCCTCACGTCATCGGAATAAAAGCCTGTCTTTGCAGTGTCCCATCCGCCGGTGCGGACGACGCGAACCCTGTCCTGATTCCTTTAGACGCTGCTGGCCGACGTCGATTCAGGCAATCTACGTGTCGGAGACCGGCGCTAGCCTGAGCGCATGTCTGACGGAATCACACTCTTCATCGAAACCGAGGACGGGGTGCGGCGCCGAACCATCCTGCCCGCCGTACCCCTACCTCCCGAGATGGAGCGAGGCATCGCAGCGGAGAATGCCATCCGCGCCGCCGCGGCCATCTGGGGCATGCCCGACTTCATCTTCGAGCCCGCCCACGAGACCAGCGGCAGCGGGGTGCGCGAGGTCGGCGACGGCATTCTCATCACGAGCGGAACCGCGGTGATGATTCAGTCGAAAAGCCGCGAGCAATCGGGAGACCTAGAAGAGCGAGAGTCGAACTGGCTCACGAAGAACATCACGAAGGGCCTGAAACAGGGCGCGGGCTCCATCCGGTTTCTGTCGACTCGGCCTGTTGCCATGCGCAACAGGCGAGGCCGAACAGTCACCATCGACGGCACGACCCTCACGTGGATTTCCCTCGTCCTCGTAGACCACGACAAGGTGCCGGACGGCTACATGCCGCCGGACACGCCCTCTAATGCGGTCGTGATGTTGAGACGAGATTGGGAATTCCTGTTCAACCAGCTTCGTTCCGCCCGCTCCGTCGTCAGCTACCTGCGGAGGGTCACCGGGGAGAACGTCGCCCTCGGTACCGAGCCCGTTCGGTACCACGAGCTGGCCCTCGCCGATCTTGACGTTGCGCCCCCATCGGCGCCGGAATGGGCCACCCAGGGCGCCACCGTATCCTCAGTCCCCCTCGCACCGCTCGACCCTGCGGGCACAGCCGCCACGTCCGCCCACTTCGTTCTCCGCACCATCCAAGAAGATGTCGCGTTGTGCAGCATCCCCGCGGAGGAAGAGCTGACGCGAATTGAGCTCCTCTCACGCCTGGACAGCATCCCGGTAGCTTCCAGGAGCGATCTCGGAGAGAGGCTGCAGGTCTACATGTCAGAGGCCAAGACCTGGTCACGGCGTTCCCTCATCACCTCAGCACGCATCTACCTTCCCATCGCCGGCGACGAATTCGACTCGCCCATCGTCTTCATGATTGCCTCGAGGTTGGACGAAATGGCCAAGATGGTCTTCCACGCCAGAGTCGAACTGCAGCATCACGATTTCTTTGCCATCGCCGATATGGCGAACGTGACCACTATCGGGGTGCTGCTGACTCCGGGGACCACGTCGGGTCGCGAGTGGGACACAACGTTCATCGCCGCACGCGGGGACCTTGGTCTGGATGGTGACTACGTCGATGCGATCCGGGAGCAGCTGACCAACACTCTTCGAACTCAATAGTGCGTCGGCTCGCGAGGCAAGGCCGTTCATCCCCGCCCGCACAGCGACGAGCCAGCCCCATTTCCTTTCGATGGGGGCGACGCAGCGTGTCGATAAGGTGGCGGCATGGGTGCCGTCTACATACTCCACAACTGCGCTTTCCCCCAGCTCGTCAAGATCGGGATGACGACGGGGTCGCCTGAAGCGCGGGCGAAGCAGTTGTACAGCACGGGGGTTCCGTCCCCATTCGTCGTCCTCTACGCCCAGTCGACGGAGAATCCGAGAAAACTCGAACGAGCCATTCACGCGGAGCTCGCGGAGTTTCGCGACACCCAGAACCGAGAGTTCTTCCGCACAGCTCCGCGCCGCGCGATTGATACGCTGCTGCGACTTGCCAGTGCGGAGGGTCCTGCCGCGACTACAACCGAGGTCGACGTGACTGAGCGGCTTCGGCGACGTTGGGGCGTGGTTCTCGCACCTGATCTTGTCTCCGCCGTCCTCAGGCGCACCCGATTCGGTATGACGGTTGTCGCGACGTTCCAACGGGCAGGTGAAGAAGTCACCACAAAGTCCGACCTGGAGATGGTGTGGGATGACAACGGCCCGATTTTCGGCCCTGATGCCGATATCGACACCGCAGCCTCGCTGCTTGAAGATATCGACGCCGTCACGCTCGTCTTGGTCACCGACCTCATCCATCCATCTATCGCCGACGCCATTCGCGATGCTCGGGATCACGGCGTGGACGTCGAAGAGATCGACGGAGCCCTCGACGTGGTCTTGTCGTTCGAGGACACCACGGCTCAGGCGGTCGTAGAGGAGATTGACGGGCTCGAACGGGCATCGTGGGAGGTCGCAAGCGGCTTCGCCAGTCACGGCCAGTGATCCGTCGTCCGCTGCCCCGAGTACCGTCGAAACATGCAACCTGAACCGGCGAATGCTCCACCGCCCGTGCCCGCCGTTCCGAGGGAGTACGTTCAGGCGGGGTGGGACTGGTTTAGCGACAGCGTGCACACTCTCGTCGAAGACCTTTACCCGGTGCTCCAAGGAGTCACCCGCCACACACTCGATGAGCTATCCGATCTCGCCGATGATTCCGCTCCTGAAGAGGAGTCAGCGGACTTCCGGCAGTTCTCCCATCAGCACGACATGCAGATATCGCTGGATACAGCGCTCACGTTCGACGTCGGAACCGCGCTTGGGCACGTCCTTGAGCTCGCCGAGAGTCTCGGCGACCAACAGACCAGGGACATGGTCGGGTTCATGTCGGATGTGGCCACGGCGAGCGGCAACGTACTGTCTCTGACGGACAGCAACCCTGCTGAGAACTTCATCACAGCCGTCCAGACGATGGAGATCGAGTTCGACGAAGACGGAAACCACAACCTCTCCCTCATCATCACTCCAGCGCTCCACGATCTGCTCCGGAAGAACCCTCCAACCGAAGAGCAGGGGCGACGCTTTGACGCCATCATCGCCGCGAAACGAGAGGAGCAGCGTGCTTCACGCAGCCGTCGGCGCCTTTCTTGACACGGTCACCGAGCGTGAGTTTGACCCGACGGTGCTCGCCGTTCTCACAGTTCAAGGCTTTCACGACATCCACTTCATTCACGGAACGTTTGAGTTCGGCAAGGACGTCATCGCGAAAAGACGGCACCCGGAGACAGGCGTCATCGAGCAGTATGCGATCCAGTCCAAGGCCGGCGACATCGGTCAGGGCGACTGGAGGGCCGTTCGCCCGCAGCTGGAGGAAGCCGGGTACAACACTCGTGCTCACCCTCACTTCGATGGCACCATCCCTCGCGTTGCTGTGCTCCTGACCACAGGCCGCCTGAAAGGCGCCGCCCCCACCGATGCTCAGGAGTACGCGGCAGCTATCCACCGCAGGAACGAGTGGCGTATCGAGTTCTGGGACAGAGAACACTTGGCCGCGTGGCTCGTGTCGAGCCCGGAGTTGGCTTTGGTCTCTCTCGATGAGCAAAGCGAACTGCAGCGCATGCTCACCGACATTCGCTCCGACGCCGTCGACGAACCTTCTCTCGAGCGATTCACTCGCCGTTGGATTGACGCTCCCAAGCCTGGAGTCGCGTCCCTCGAAGCCGCGATGCTCATCAACGCTTTCCAGGTGCGGAGCCGCCTGGATCTCGCCGCGATGTGCGCCCTGCAGCTTTTCCGTGGAGCGTGCGGCACCGAACAGTCCGAAACGACCGACCTGCAAGCCCGCTCCGCCAAGCGTCTTTTCCAGAGCATCGCGCTCGAGTTGCTGGAGGCGGTCGCGCCCCATCTGGACGATCCCGCCCACCTCGCGCTCGGAGACCCTGGTCCGACCGGCATGGTCCCTTACGCGGTCACACTCGTGCGCCTCACGGAGATTCTGGCGTTGGCCGCACTCTCGTCGGACTCTACGGCGATTCGAGGCGAGCTCGAACGTGTTGTCGGCGTACTCGCCACAGATCACCCTGGAGTTGCGCGCCCCATATCGGACCAGTTCGCCGTCTCCATCATTCCGACCGTCCTAGTCCTCCACCGACGCGATCCTGCGACGGCTGCCGCATATCTCCGCTCGGTAGCGAAGTGGCTGATGGACCGCACCGACCCGGCGTTCAACGGCCTGGGGCTCGGGACGATGGATGACAACCCGAGGTCGGTCGTCGAGCGACTCCTCGGAGGAGTGTTGGAGGCGACAACGCTCTCTCGCTCTCTGAGTAGTTATGTCCTCACGGTGCTGCTGGATATCTGCGTCGCCCTTGACGAACAAGATCTATACCGGGACGTTCTCTCCGACGCTCGAGCGCTCGGAATCACGCCGTGCACAACGAAGGTGCGTTCTGACGCCGCCGAGACATACCAGCGCGCCGGAGGTCCGGTCATTCCCGTGCCGCGTCTGGAATACCGCGAGGACGGCTCGAAGAGCCCTGACGCGTCGCGAGCGACCGAGCTGGACGCAGAGGCCGTGTTGCTTCTCACCGCGGCCTGTCGTAGCCGGCACGATCTCGCGGCAGTCGTCAGCCTCGCGCCGGCCGACGAGGACTGAACGACCTCGGTCGCGAGCGCGTGTCGTGAAGACGACTACCGCGTGTACAACCGCACCCCGAGGGATTCCTCTAACAGCACCATCGCTCGAAAGTGCGGCCAGGCCGATCCGTCAAGAACTCGACGGACGGTCCCTTCATCGATGCCCGCATCTGCGGCAACACGTCGGATGCTCTTCTCGCGCATGGCGGCGCGCAGATTGACGACGAACGTGCGTGCGGCCTCGCCGGCGGGGTCCGTAGACGGAACGTCCGGCCAAGACTTGGTGAGATCCTTGGGAGTGGGGTGCGGCTTGTTCGGCATCCGCCTCGCACCCCACTCTCAATGGTGTCCTACGCCAACTACCGAATCAGTGCCACGTCCTAAGACGTGTGCCAACTTCAACGTGTGGCGGCGCCGCAATGCGTGACGCCGCACAGGGGGACTCAGAAGTCCCAGTCGTCGTCTTCCGTGGCCTCGGCCTTGCCGATGACGTACGAGGAGCCCGACCCCGAGAAGAAGTCGTGGTTCTCGTCCGCGTTCGGGGAGAGCGCCGACAGGATCGCCGGGTTCACGTTGGTGACCGTCGAGGGGAACATCGCCTCGTAGCCCAGGTTCATCAGGGCCTTGTTGGCGTTGTAGTGCAGGAACTTCTTGACGTCCTCGGTGAGGCCGACACCGTCATAGAGGTCCTGCGTGTACTGCACCTCGTTGTCGTAGAGCTCGTAGAGCAGCGAGAACGTGTAGTCCTTCAGCTCGTCCTTGCGCGCCTGGTCGAGCGTCTCGAGCCCGCGCTGGAACTTGTAGCCGATGTAGTAGCCGTGCACGGCCTCGTCACGGATGATGAGGCGGATGAGGTCGGCGGTGTTGGTGAGCTTCGCTCGACTCGACCAGTGCATCGGCAGATAGAAGCCCGAGTAGAAGAGGAAGCTCTCCAGCAGGGTCGAGGCGACCTTGCGCTTGAGCGGGTCGTCGCCGCGGTAGTAGTCCGTGACGATCTGCGCCTTCTTCTGCAGGTTCGGGTTCTCCACCGACCAGCGGAACGCCTCGTCGATCTCCTTCGTCGAGCACAGCGTCGAGAAGATCGACGAGTAGCTCTTCGCGTGCACCGACTCCATGAACGCGATGTTCGTGTAGACGGCCTCCTCGTGCGGAGTGATCGCATCGGGGATGAGCGACACGGCGCCGACGGTGCCCTGGATGGTGTCGAGCAGCGTCAGGCCGGTGAACACCCGCATCGTGAGCGTCTGCTCCTCGGGAGTGAGCGTGTTCCACGACTGGATGTCGTTCGACAGCGGCACCTTCTCGGGCAGCCAGAAGTTGTTCACCAGGCGGTTCCAGACCTCGAGGTCCTTGTCGTCCTGGATGCGGTTCCAGTTGATCGCCTGCACGCTGTCGACCAGCTTGAGGGGTTCGTGCGGAGTCATTTCTCGTTGTTCCTTGGGGTACGGAGGCCGGTCAGAGCATGCAGGAGACGCACTCGGTCATGTCGGTGCCCTCGAGCGCCAGCTGACGCAGGCGGATGTAGTAGATCGTCTTGATGCCCTTGCGCCACGCGTAGATCTGCGCCTTGTTGATGTCGCGCGTGGTGGCGGTGTCCTTGAAGAACAGCGTCAGCGACAGGCCCTGGTCGACGTGCTGCGTGGCCGCGGCGTACGTGTCGATGACCTTCTCGTAGCCGATCTCGTACGCGTCCTGGTAGTACTCCAGGTTGTCGTTCGTCATGAACGCCGCCGGGTAGTACACGCGACCGAGCTTGCCCTCCTTGCGGATCTCGATCTTCGACGCGATCGGGTGGATCGACGACGTGGAGTTGTTGATGTAGGAGATCGAGCCCGTGGGCGGCACGGCCTGCAGGTTCTGGTTGTAGATACCGTGCTCCTGGATCGACGCCTTCAGCGCGGCCCAGTCCTCCTGCGTCGGGATGTGCTTGCCGGCGAAGAGCTCCTTCACCTTCTCGGTCTCGGGGACCCAGGCGCGCTCGATGTACTTGTCGAAGAACTCCCCCGACGCGTAGGTCGAGTCCGCGAACCCGTCGAACGTGGTTCCGCGCTCGATGGCGAGGTTGTTCGAGGCGCGCAGCGCGTGGAACAGCACCGTGTAGAAGTAGATGTTCGTGAAGTCGATGCCCTCCTCCGAACCGTAGAACACGTGCTCGCGGGCGAGGTACCCGTGCAGGTTCATCTGGCCGAGGCCGATCGCGTGGGAGCGGTCGTTGCCGTCTTCGATCGAGCGCACCGAGCCGATGTGGCTCTGGTCGCTGACCGCGGTGAGCGCGCGGATCGCGGTCTCGACCGTCTGGCCGAGGTCGTCGGCGTCCATCGACAGCGCGATGTTCATCGAGCCGAGGTTGCACGAGATGTCCTTGCCGATGCTGTCGTACGACAGGTCGTCGTTGTACGTGGTCGGCGTGTTCACCTGCAGGATCTCGCTGCACAGGTTGGACATGTTGATGCGCCCCTTGATGGGGTTGGCCTTGTTGACCGTGTCCTCGAACATGACGTACGGGTAGCCGGACTCGAACTGGATCTCGGCGACGGTCTGGAAGAACTCGCGGGCGTTGATCTTCGTCTTCTTGATGCGCGGGTCGTCGACCATCTCGCGGTACTTCTCGGTGACCGAGATGTCGCCGAACGGCACGCCGTAGACCTTCTCGACGTCGTACGGCGAGAACAGGTACATGTCCTCGTCGTTCTTGGCGAGCTCGAACGTGATGTCGGGCACGACCACGCCGAGCGACAGCGTCTTGATGCGGATCTTCTCGTCGGCGTTCTCGCGCTTGGTGTCGAGGAACCGCATGATGTCGGGGTGGTGCGCGTTGAGGTACACCGCGCCGGCGCCCTGACGCGCGCCGAGCTGGTTGGCGTAGCTGAAGCTGTCTTCGAGCAGCTTCATGACGGGGATGATGCCGGACGACTGGTTCTCGATCTGCTTGATCGGCGCACCGGCCTCGCGGATGTTCGACAGGAGCAGGGCGACGCCGCCGCCGCGCTTGGACAGCTGCAGCGCGGAGTTGATGCCGCGGGCGATCGACTCCATGTTGTCTTCGATGCGCAGCAGGAAGCAGCTGACGAGTTCGCCGCGCTGCGCCTTGCCCGCGTTGAGGAACGTGGGGGTGGCCGGCTGGAAGCGACCGGAGATGATCTCCTCGACCAGGTTGACCGCGAGCTTCTCGTCGCCGTCGGCCAGGGCGAGGGCCGTCATCACGACGCGGTCCTCGAAGCGCTCCAGGTAGCGCTTGCCGTCGAACGTCTTGAGCGTGTAGCTCGTGTAGTACTTGAACGCGCCGAGGAACGTCTCGAAGCGGAACTTCTTGGAGTAGGCCAGGTCGTTGAGCTTCTGCACGAAGTCGAACGAGTACTTCTCGATGACCGCGCCCTCGTAGTACTCCTTCTCCACGAGGTAGTCCAGGCGCTCACGGAGCGAGTGGAAGAAGACGGTGTTCTGGTTCACGTGCTGCAGGAAGTACTCCCGCGCGGCGCGCTTGTCGGCGTCGAACTGGATCTTGCCGTTCGCGTCGTACAGGTTGAGCATCGCGTTGAGGGCGTGATAGTCGAGCCCCTCGTATGCGGGGTTCACCTTGAAGGCCACCGTCTCGGTCACTGAAGTTCCCACCGTCGTTCCAATCCGTCGCTCACGCGATCCACGTCGTCCTGTGTGCCGAAGATCTCGAGCCGATACAAGTGAGGCACGTGGCACTTGCGGCTGATGATGTCGCCGGCGAGGCAGAACGCGTCGCCGAAGTTGGTGTTGCCCGCGGAGATCACTCCGCGGATGTGGCGCCGATTGCGCTCGTCGTTGAGGAACCGGATCACCTGTTTGGGCACCGCGCCCTTCTCGACGCCGCGCCCCGCACCCCCACCGTAGGTGGGGGTGACCAGCACGAAGGGCTCGTCAACGACGAGGTCTTCGTCCGTGCGATGAAGGGGGATGCGTCGGGCGGGGAACCCGAGTTTCTCGATGAAGCGCGCGGTGTTACCCGACACGCTCGAGAAGTAGACCAGGAGCGGCGCTGCGGTCGCGACGGCGCTCATGGCCGATCACGCCAGGCGGGAGGCGAGCTCGTCGATCTTGTCGGGACGGAAGCCCGACCAGTGGTCCTCGTCGGTGACGACGACCGGCGCCTGCATGTAGCCGAGCGCCTTGACCTGCTCCAGGGCCGTCGGGTCCTCCGACAGGTCGTGGATCTCGTACTCGATGCCCTTGGCGTCGAGGGCGCGGTAGGTGGCGTTGCACTGAACGCAGGAAGGCTTGGTGTAGACCGTGATCGACATCTGATTCCCCTCGAATCTCTGGTTTCTCCGGCAGGCCCCCGCCGGGATCTCAATACTACATATGGGTGCGGACATTCGGAGTGACCACAAGGGGTAGTAGTTACATCCGTGTAGTTTTTCCACCGCTCTCCACTGATACAACACAGGTTCTCCACCGTTTCTTCCACAGGCGGAGGTGCGCTCGCAGCCCTCCCGAACCGCGTGAAATCGCGGCTGGGAAGACGCTGGGAGAGATCCATCCACAGGGGGCACCGTACGCCGGGCCTCGGACATCCGAATGCCTGTGGAATTCGCTCTTCGGCGTGTCGCGGGCGTGTCGCGGCGTGTCGTCCCCGACGCCGTCTCCGCAGCCCCCTCGCGGGCCGGTACCGTTGTCGGGTGGCGGGCTATCGGGATCTCCTTCGCACGCCGGGAGTCGGGCGCATGATCGCCGCCCAGCTCACCGCGCGGTTCCCCAACGGGATGATGTCTTTGGCGATCCTGCTGCACGTCGAACAGCAGACCGGCTCCTACGGATCGGCCGGTCTCGTGCTCGCCGCGACCAGCGTCGGACAGGCCGTCGCCGGGCCGATCACCAGCCGCTGGATGGGCGCGTGGGGCATGCGTCGCGTGCTCACCCTCACCCTGACGGTGTGCGTGCTCGCCGTGCTCGGCCTGGCCGTCCTCCCGCTCTCGGTGCCGGGATACATGGCGCTCGGCATGGTCGCCGGGCTCTCCACCCCTCCCGTGCAGGCCGCTGTGCGCACGATCTACCCCAAGCTCGTCAACGCCGGTCAGCTCACCCCGCTCTTCTCGCTCGACGCCTCGCTGCAGGAGATCATCTGGGTGCTCGCCCCCGTCGTCATCACCCTTGTCTCCACCCAGATCGGCACGACCGAAGGGCTGCTGCTGGTCGCGATCGTGCTCGTGGGCGGCGGCGCGTGGTTCATCCTCTCCCCCGAGGTGGGGCGCGTGCGCATCCCGCGCAGCCGCAACGCTCTCGGCACGGTCGTGCTCAAGCCCCCCGTGCTGCTGGCCACCGTGATCGGCTTCCTCCTGATCGGCGCCTGCTCGGCCGTGGAGGTCGGCGTCGTCGCGACATTCGAGCACGGCAGCCTCGCGGCGGGCCTCATCCTCGCGGTGTTCTCGGCGGGCAGCCTGGCCGGAGGCCTCGCGTTCGGCCACATCCCGATCGGCCCGTGGGCCATGGCCCGACGGCTCCTCATCGTCACGGTCGGGCTCGCGCTCACCATGGTCATGCTCAACGTCTTCTGGCTCGGGGGCACCCTGATCCTGGCGGGCATCGGCATCGCCCCCGCGCTCGCGGTCCTGTTCGCCATCACGACCGCGAGCGTCAAGTTCAGCGAGACAGCGGAGGCCTTCGGCTGGGCGGGAACCGGGCAGCTGATCGGCGCCGCCGCGGGGTCCGCCGTCGCGGGCTTCCTCGTCGACGTCGGCGACTGGCGCGGCGCCTACCTCGCCGCCACGATCTTCGCCGGCGTCGGCCTCCTGGTCTCCATCGTCTTCGTCCGCGCCTTCCCCGACCTGCGTCACCGCGACGCGAGCCCGCATCCCGACACCGAACCCCTGGCGGTCACCCCCTCATGAGCCTCCCCGTCCCCTCCCCCGCGCCCGAGATCGTCTGCGTCGGCGAGTCGATGGCCCTGATCACCCCCACCGGCGCCCCCCTCGCGGACGCCGACACCGCGACCCTCACCCATGCCGGCGCGGAGGCCAACGTGGCGGTCGGCGTCGCGGCGGCCGGGCACCGCGCCGCCTGGGCCTC
>NZ_SSDM01000376.1:0-2473 GCF_004794375.1 Microbacterium sp. K35
AGGACCACGACCGTCCCGGCCTCCGCGACCCGGCGGACGTGGTCCTCCGGCTCGGCGAGCGCGAGCGCGGTGGCGAGGGCGAACTGCGCCCGATCCGGCTCGGCGTCCTCCACGTCGAGGTGCGACTCCACCAGCCAGGCGTCGATCATCGACGCCGGCAGCAGGCAGCGTGCGGCCCCCTCCAGCACCGGGACGAGGGCTCCGCGCGCGACACCGGGCCGTCGGTCGTGCATCGCGGCGAGCGCACGGAGGACCAGCACGTCCCCGGTCTCGCCGAGCGCCGCCTCCACCTCGTCGATGAAGCGGTCGCGGATCGTGGGCTCGTTCAGACGGTGGAACGCGTGCACCACGAACGGCGCCATCATGGCGTACCAGTGCACCGGCAACGGGAGGTCCTCCCGCGGCGCGAGGAAGTCGAACAGCGCCATGGCCGCGGCATGGGCGTCGTCGACCGCGTCCGCGGCGAGCAGTGCCTGCAACCCGTGCAGCCCCCGCGCGATCGCGGTCTCCCCTCCCGCGTCGAGGACCCGCGCCGACGGCAGCAGCGCCGGACTCGCGTCGAGCAGGTTCATGGCCTCGTACGGCACCCACGATCGCCACACCCGGGCGACCTCGACGAACGCGTTGTCCGGTGCGCCGAGCTCATGCCACCGCTCGTCCAGGGCCGCACTCGCGTCCATCACCTCGCGCAGCCGCCCGCGGAACAGGGCTGCCGTGAGGAGCGCGGTCTCCGCCTGCAGCTCCGCCGATACGGCACCGATCGCCCGCGCCAGGTCGGCCGCCCGTCTGGCCGACACCTCGGACTGCTCCAGCCGGCCGGTGAAGAGCTGGGCCATCGCGAGCTGCAGCGTCGCGTAGGCGTCGATCCGCTCCTCGCCCGTCGGCGTGCGGAGCTCCGAGCCCACCGCGGCGAGCGCGTCCTCGATCCCCCCTCGGCGCAGTGCCGTGTGCAGCGCGAGCCCCCGCCTCCACGCCCGGTGCACGTCCGACTCGTGCGTCTCCGGCGTCGACGACAGCGCCGCGACCGCCGCGGACGCGTTCCCGCGGGTGAGCTCGGCCGCCGCGATCAGCATCCGCACCCCCGGCTCCGCGCGGCGCTGCGCGGTCAGCTCCCCGGTCGCCGCGACGACCTCGTCGGGGTGGCCGTCGAGCACGAGCTGCATGCCGCTGCGACGGAGGATCGCCGAGACGCAGAACTCCTCTCCGCTGCGCACGGCGTGGACCAGTGCGGGAAGGGCCTCCCCCTGCCCGTCGAACCACGCCGACGCGATGCCCTCGAGCCGGGCGGGCTCGCTGCTGCCCCTGGCGCGCAGGCGCCCGAGCAGGAAAGCGCGCAGCAGCGGGTGGTAGTGGTACCGCGGGGGGTCCGCGCCGTCGGGGCCGGCGAGCACGTTGAGCCGCAGCAACCGCTCGATCAGAGCGCCCGCCCGTGCGCTGCCGCAGAGGACGGTCGCGAGTGCGGTCGTGAACGACTCGGGGACGGCCGTCGTCTCCAGGAAGCCGCGCAGCTCGTCACTGAGGTCTCCGAAGACCTCCTCCACGAAGTAGTCGACCACGTCGGGGTCGTCTCCCCGGAGCGGGTAGGCCCCGACCGGGCCCCCGCCGGGGGCGTTGAGCATCATGAGCTGCAGCGCCGCGGCCCACCCCGCGGTGCGGGTCAGCAGCGCGGCGATCTCGCTCGGGTTCAGGTGCAGGTCGCGGAGCGCGAAGAACGCCTGGATCTCGTGTGGACGGAACGCCAGGGCAGCACCGTCGAGTTCGAGGGCGATGCCGCTGAGCCGACGACGGGCCAGCGGGATCATGCGCGTGCCGCGACCGGACAGCACGACGTGCACGTCGCCGGGGACCGTCTGCACGAACACCGACATCAGGTGGGCGGACTCGTCGTCCTGAAGGTGGTGCACGTCGTCGACGATGATCACGATCCGTCTGCGGGCCGCGTCGAGCGCCCTGGCGAGTCCGCGCATGGTGGCCGCCCCGTGACCGCGGGGCACGCGGGCGAAGCCGCGCTGCAGTGCGGGATCGGGGATCCGTTCGAGACCCGCGATCAGGGTGTCGACGCCGTCGCCGCGCTCCATCGCGACCGACACGACCTCGACGTCGGCGTGCTCGCGCAGCTCACGCGACCACTGCGCGAGCAGCCGCGTCTTGCCGGCGCCGGCCGGCGCGCCCACGAGCGTGAGCGACCACGGCTCCTCCATCGCGGCGCTGAGCCGGGTCAGCAGTCGTTCCCTCCGTACCTCGCCCTTCATCGATGTGGGGATGGGACTGGTCGTCCCACCTCCGTGTCGAGCATCTTCCGTCATCGGTCCCCCCGATCCTGAAGCGGCTCTCCCCCTCGGCGGCAGTATATTCCCCGATGAGAGCGGTTCCGCAAGGGCATGCCCCTGCTCACGGCGGGGCCGACGCCCCGACCCGCCGACGCCCGCGATGAGGGACCGCGGCCCCGCCAGATCAGCGCCGCGCCGTGTCG
>NZ_SSDM01000038.1:0-745 GCF_004794375.1 Microbacterium sp. K35
ACCTCGGCGAGCAGCCCCGCGACCCGTGCACGGCGCTCGGACCGGGGCACCCCGCCGGCCTCCAGGGCCTCGCGCAGCGACCGCCCGATCGTCCACCTCGGGTCGAACGCGCCGAGCGGGTTCTGGTGCACGAGCTGCACCCGCGGCGATCCCTGCCAGGCGAGCGACCCGGTGTCCGCCTTCTCGACGCCGACCAGGAGCCGCGCGAGCGTGGTCTTGCCCGACCCGGACTCCCCCACGATCCCGAGCGTGCGCCCCTCCGGCACCGTGAACGACGCGCCGACCACGGCGGCCGTGGCGCCGAACGACTTCGCCACGCCCTCGGCCACGAGGATCGGGGCCGCCTCACCGGCGGGTGCGTCGCGCGGCTCGTGCAGGGTCGCGGCGATGAGCTCCCGGGTGTACTCGTGCCGCGGACGCTCCAGCACCTCCGCGACCGGACCCGACTCCACCACGACGCCGTCCTTCATCACCAGCACCCGGTCGGCCAGCCGGCGCACGGCCGCGACGTCGTGGCTGATGAACAGCACCGCTGTCCCGCTGTCGGCGATCTCCCGCAGCAGGTCGAGGATGCGCGCCTGCACCGTCGCGTCCAGCGCCGTCGTCGGCTCGTCCGCGACCAGCACCGCCGGGGACGCCGCGAGCGCCGAGGCGATCAGCGCGCGCTGGCGGAGTCCCCCGGAGAGCTCGTGCGGGTACTGGCGGGCGCGGCGCTCCGGCTCGGGCAGCCACACGCGCCGCGCCC
>NZ_SSDM01000377.1:0-1611 GCF_004794375.1 Microbacterium sp. K35
CACCGCGAGCGCGCCCGTGCCCTTGGGGGCGCCCAGCTTGTGCCCGGCGATCGACACCGCGTCGGCGCCGAGGTCGCGCAGCGGCAGCCAGCCCGCCGACTGCACGGCGTCGAGGTGCAGCGGCACTCCCCGCGCACGGGTGACCGCGGCAAGGGCCTCGACGTCCTGCACCGTGCCGATCTCGTTGTTCGCGTGCCCCAGCGCGACCAGTGCCGTGTCATCGCGGAGCGCGGCGGCGAGGGCCTCGGTGGTGACGCGGCCGTCCGGCCCCACGTCGAGCGCCGTCACCTCCACGTCGTGGAACCGCGCGAGGAACGCGGCCGACTCCAGGATCGACTCGTGCTCGATCGGCGACACCACGACGTGCCGGCGCCCCGAGCTCAGCGCGCCGAGCACCAGTCCCTTCACCGCGAGGTTGTTCGCCTCGGTGCCGCCGCTGGTGAACACGACGTCGCCGCGGCGCATCCCGAGCACGTGCGCGACCCTGGCCCTGGCGTCCTCGAGGGCCTCCGCCGCCGCCTCTCCCGCGGTGTGGTGGCTGGCGGGGTTGCCGTACACCGTCGTGAGGTACGGCTGCATCGCGGCCAGCACCTCCGGGCGGACGGGGGAGGTGGCGGCGTGGTCGAGGTACAGCACGGCGTCAGTCGATCCGCAGATCCAGGCCGAGATCGAGCGCGCGGGCCGAGTGGGTGAGCGCCCCGACGGAGATGACGTCCACTCCCGTGCGGGCGATCGCGGCCACGGTGTCGAGGTCGACGCCGCCCGAAGCCTCCGCGGTCGCGCGACCGTCGATCACAGCGACGCCGGCGCGCAGCTCGTCCGGGGTGAAGTTGTCCAGCAGCACCGTGTGCGCGCCGCCGTCGAGCACCGCGGGGATCTGGTCGAGCCTGTCGACCTCGACCACGACGTGCGCGGTGTGCGGCAGTCGCGCCACGGCCTCGCGCAGCGCCGACGCCAGGTCGAGACCGCTGCGCTGCAGCACCGCGAGGTGGTTGTCCTTCGCCATGACCGCGTCGGACAGGGAGAAGCGGTGATTGCGGCCACCCCCGCAGGCGACGGCGTGGCGCTCGAACGCCCGGAGCCCCGGAGTGGTCTTCCTGGTGTCGGCGATGCGGGCGCGCGTGCCCTCGACCGCCGCGACGTACGCGGCGGTGAGGGTCGCAATGCCCGACATGCGCTGCGTGAAGTTCAGCGCCACCCGCTCGGCGGTCAGCAGGCTGCGGGCGGCTCCGGTCACGGTCGCGAGCACGTCACCCGCAGCGAACGCGTCGCCCTCGCCCACGTGCAGGTCCACGGTGACCTCCGGGTCGGTGAGGGTGAAGGCGGCGGCGAACACCTCTCCGCCGCTGAACACGCCGGGCTCGCGGGCGACGAGGTCGGCGGTCGCGGTGGCGTCGGCGGGCAGCAGCGTCGCACTGGTCAGGTCGCCCCACGGGGCGTCCTCCTCGAGGGCGGCGCCGACCACGCGGGTGAGGGTGGCACGGGTGAGCATCAGACGGTCTCCAGGATCGGGGGACGGGCGGTGGCGGGGGCGGCGGGCTCCGCGTCCGCGCGGTGGTGGGCGCCGACCGAGATGCGGCGCGCCAGGGCAGCGGCGGCCGTGGCCTCCGC
>NZ_SSDM01000378.1:0-4711 GCF_004794375.1 Microbacterium sp. K35
ATCCCGTGCGCGCTGGCGCACGCGCGGCCGGCGTCTGCTCGTGTCCGCCGGCGTGGTGGCCGTGGTCGCGGGGCTCCTGGTGCTCATCCCGCTCGGCCTGGCCCGCGACCCCGCGCCGGTCTGCATCGACCGCCCGGAGACCTTCCCCGCGGCGGGCATCCAGGGGTGGCGCGGCGAACAGCTGGAGAACGCGGCGACCATCATCCGCACGGCCTCCGCGCTCGGCTTCGGGCGCGACGGGCAGATCCTCGGCGTGATGACCGCGATGGGGGAGAGCAGCCTGCGCGCGATCGACTACGGCGACTGGGAGACCCGCGGCTGGACCAACCCCGACGGCTCGCGCACCACGAGCATCGGGCTGTTCCAGCAGCAGGACTGGTGGGGCAGCGTCGAGCAGCGGATGGACCCCGCGGCCTCGGCCACGCTGTTCTACGAGCGTCTCGGGCGGCTTCCGGAGTGGCAGTCGATGCCGGCGTCGCACGCGATCCACCGCGTGCAGATCAACACCGATCGCGAGTACTACGCCCGCTACCAGGAGGATGCGACGGCCGTGGTCGACGCTCTGTCCGGACCGTGCGAGTGACGGCGCGTTAGTCACGGCACCGTCCGGGCGCGTCCGACGGCGCCCCGCCTAAGCTGGGGGCGTGGCGCGGAGCATCTACATCACCTCGGCCGAAGGCCATACCGGGAAGTCGACGATTGCCCTCGGGGCGCTCGACGCCCTGATGCGCGTCTCCCCGCGCGTCGGCGTCTTCCGACCCATCGCGCGGTCGGTCGCCGAGCGCGACGAGATCCTCGAGCTGCTGCTCGCGCACGACGGCGTGCAGCTCGACTACGACGACTGCATCGGCGTGACCTACGACGACGTGCGCGCCGACCCCGACGCCGCGCTGGCGACCATCGTCGCGCGGTTCAAGGCGGTCGAGGCGCAGTGCGACGCGGTCGTGATCGTCGGCAGCGACTACACCGACGTCGCGAGCCCCGCGGAGCTCGGGTTCAACGCGCGCATCGCCGCGAACCTCGCCGCGCCCGTGCTGCTCGTGCTGAGCGGCCGCGACCAGCAGCGTCAGGCCGAGCAGCTGGGCACCACCACCGCCCGCACGCCGGCCGCCGTGGGGCAGATCGCCGCCCTCGCGCTGTCCGAGCTCGCCGCGGAACGGGCGGAGCTGTTCGCCGTGGCGGTCAACCGCGCCGACCCTGAGGCGCTGGAGCCGATCGTCGCCGCCGTTCGCGCCGTGCTTCCGGCCGACCGCACCCCGGTGTGGGCGATCCCGGAGGACCGCGCTCTCGTGGCACCGTCCATCCGCGGCATCCTCGCGGCGATCGACGGCACGCTGCTCGCGGGCGACGAGGAGCGCCTGACCGCGGTCGCCCTGTCGATCGTCGTCGCCGGCATGTCGATGGTGAACGTGCTGCCGCGGATCACGGAGGAGGCCGTGGTGGTGATCCCCGCCGACCGCACGGAGGTCCTCCTGGCCGCCCTGCTCGCCGATTCCTCCGGGACCTTCCCGCGCATCGCCGGCATCGTGCTCAACGGGCCGTTTCCGCTGCCCGCGCCCATCCTGCAGCTTCTCGACGGGTTCGCGTCGTCCGTGCCGATCATCACGACCGACCTGGGCACCTACGACACGGCGGTGCGCGTGATGGGGACGCGCGGACGGATCACGGCCGATGCCCGCGGGCGCTACGAGCGGGCGCTTGGTCTGTTCCAGGCGCACGTCGACATCGCCGAGCTGACCGAGCAGCTCGGGCTCGCCGAGGCCCACGTGGTCACGCCGCTGATGTTCCAGTACGGCCTGATGGAGCGGGCGCGGGCCGACCGTCGCCGGATCGTGCTGCCGGAGGGCGACGACGACCGCATCCTCCGCGCGGCCGCGACGCTGCTCGCGCGAGACGTGGCCGACCTCACGATCCTGGGCGACGAGGCCGCCATCCGCGCGCGGGCCTCCGAGCTCGGCGTCGACATCGCCGACGCGCAGATCCTCAGCCCCACCGACCCCGAGCTGGTGCAGCGGTTCGCGGAGGAGTACGCCCGGTTGCGCGCGCACAAGGGCATCACGCTGGAGCGGGCGGCGGACACGGTCACCGACGTGTCGTACTTCGGCACCATGATGGTGCACCTGGGTCTCGCCGACGGCATGGTGTCGGGGGCTGCGCACACGACAGCCCATACGATCCGCCCGTCGTTCGAGATCATCAAGACCAAGCCGGGGGTCGAGGTCGTGTCCAGCGTGTTCCTGATGGCGCTCGCCGACCGCGTCCTGGTGTACGGCGACTGTGCCGTGATCCCCGACCCCACGGCGGAGCAGCTGGCCGACATCGCGATCTCGTCGGCGACGACGGCGCGGCAGTTCGGGATCGACCCGCGCGTCGCGATGCTGTCGTACTCCACGGGGGAGTCCGGCAGCGGCGCCGACGTCGACAAGGTGCGTCAGGCCACGGCGCTCGTGCGGGAGCGCGCGCCGGAGCTGCCCGTGGAGGGCCCGATCCAGTACGACGCCGCCGCCGACGCCGCGGTCGCCAAGGCCAAGCTGCCCGACTCTGCGGTGGCCGGCCGCGCGACGGTCTTCGTGTTCCCCGACCTCAACACGGGCAACAACACCTACAAGGCCGTGCAGCGGTCGGCGGGAGCGGTCGCGATCGGTCCGGTGCTGCAGGGTCTCAACAGGCCGATCAACGACCTGTCGCGCGGGGCGCTCGTGGACGACATCGTCAACACGGTCGCGATCACCGCCATCCAGGCGCAGAGCGCAGAGGGGGAGCGGGCGTGAGCGCGATCCTGGTGATCAACAGCGGATCCTCCTCGCTGAAGTACAGCCTGATCGACGTCGAGCGGGAGGACGAGCTCGCGAGCGGGCTGATCGAGCGCATCGGCCAGGAGTCGAGCCCGGTGTCCCACACCGTCCGCCCGGTCGTGGCCGCCGACGCGGTGCCGACCATGCTCGATGCGACGTACCGCGAGGAGCGGCCGATCCCCGACCACGCGGCCGCGTTCGAGGTGATGCGCGAGCAGTTCGCGGCGCACGGGCCCTCCCTCGACGCGCACCCGCCGGTCGCCGTCGGGCATCGGGTGGTGCACGGCGGGGCGCGGTTCTACGCCCCCACGCTGATCGACGCCGACGTGGAGCGGCAGATCGGCGAGCTGGCCGTCCTCGCCCCGCTGCACAACCCCGCGAACCTCGCCGGGATCCGGGCCGCGCGTGCGGTGTTCGACGCCGTCCCGCACGTGGCGGTGTTCGACACGGCCTTCCACCAGACGCTTCCGCCCGCGGCCTACACCTACGCGATCGACGCGCAGCTCGCCGCCGAGCACCGGGTGCGCCGTTACGGGTTCCACGGCACGAGCCACCAGTACGTGAGCGAGGCCGCGGCCCGCTTCCTCGACCGACCGCTGGGCGAGCTGCGCCAGCTGGTGTTCCACCTCGGCAACGGGGCCTCGGTCACCGCGATCGACGGCGGTCGCTCGGTCGAGACGTCGATGGGGCTCACGCCGCTGGAGGGGCTCGTCATGGGCACGCGGTCTGGCGACCTCGACCCCGCGGCACTCGTGCATCTGTCGCGACGCGCGGGGTACACGATCGACGACCTCGACACGCTGCTGAACACCCGCAGCGGACTCGCGGGGCTGGCGGGGCGCAGCGACATGCGCGACATCCTCGCCGGGGTCGCGGAGGGCGACGAGGCGGCGGTGCTGGCCTTCGACGTGTATGTGCACCGGCTCCGCGCCTATGCGGGGGCGTACATCGCGCAGCTCGGCGGGGTCGACGTGATCTCCTTCACGGCGGGCGTCGGCGAGAACGCGGCCCCGGTGCGGGCGGCGGCCCTGGCGACCCTGGGCTTCGCGGGCGTCGAGCTCGACCAGGAGCGCAACACCGCTAGAGAGCGCGGGATCCGGGTGATCTCGACCGACGCGTCGCGGGTGACGGTGCTGGTGGTGCCGACCGACGAGGAGCTCCAGATCGCCAGGCAGACGGCCGAGCTGCTCTGATCGCGGCTGCGGGGTTACCCCGTGCGTGCCGCCCGCATTACGCTGGCACAGTGGCACGGAGAGGTGCCGATCCGTCCCTCGCCCTTCTCCTGGAGGCCCTGTGCCAGAAGCGCTGCCCGACCTGCTCCTCGCCGATGGAGTGCTGTTCGATCTCGACGGCGTGCTCACGCCGACCGCCGAGGTGCATATGAGGGCGTGGAAGGCCGTCTTCGACGACGTGTTCGCGCGCTGGGGTATCACCCCGCCGTACACCGACGAGGACTACTTCGCGTATGTCGACGGCAAGAAGCGCTACGACGGGGTCGCGAGCCTGCTGCGCAGCCGCAACGTCGAGGTGCCGTGGGGATCGGTCGACGACGACCCCTCGGCCGAGACCGTGTGCGGGATCGGCAACCGCAAGAACGCCGCCTTCGCGGCGTCGCTGCGCGGGCAGGGCATCGCCCCGTTCCCCGGCTCGCTCGCTCTGGTCGAGCGGCTGCACGCGGCCGGTGTGCCGATGGGCGTCGTGTCGAGCTCGAAGAACGCCGAGGAGGTGCTCGCCGCCGCCGGCATCCGCTCGTTCTTCCGCGTCGTGGTCGATGGCGTGGTCGCGGAGCACGACGGCCTGGCCTCCAAGCCCGCGCCGGACATGTTCGCGGCGGGTGCCGTCCGCCTGGGCGTCGACCCCGCCCGCAGCGTCGCGGTCGAGGACGCCACGTCCGGTGCCGCGTCCGCCGCCGCCGC
>NZ_SSDM01000379.1:0-5286 GCF_004794375.1 Microbacterium sp. K35
CGCGCGTCGTGACGGCGCCGCGATGGAGCGGGCGACGCTGCTGCGGGCGCGGTCCGACAGCTCGGTCTGCAGTGCCCGGAGGTCGCGCCCCGAGCCGACCACGCGGCCGCGTTCGTCCACGGCGCGGAAGTTCATGCGCAGGTGCGCGGGCACGCGGTCGTCCTCGAAGTCCGCGGCCGACACGAGCTGGTTCGCGAGAGGCTGGATGAGGCGGGCCAGTGCCTCCTTGAGCGTGCGCGGGGGAAGGCCCTCGTGCGACTCCGGGCCCTGGTCGGCCAGCTCGGCGCCGAACTTCTCCGCCCAGTCGGCGGCGGGCACCACGTGGCGGCGGATGGCCTTGGGCAGCGCGCGCAGCAGTCCCGTGACGAGCTCGGCGCGCAGGCCCGGCACCTGCCAGTCGAAGCCGCGGTCCTCGATCTGCGCGAGCAGCGGCAGGGGCAGCACCACGCTCACGCCGTCGTCGGGGGCTCCGGGCTCGAAGCGGTAGGCGAGCCCCAGCACCTGGTCGCCCTGCGTCCACCGCGTGGGGAACTCGCGCTGGTCGGCGCGGTCGGCCTCGTCGACCAGGTCGCTCTCGCGCATCACGAGCAGCTTCGGCGCGGTCGTGAGCGCCTCGCGCCACCACTTCTCGAACGAGCGCACATCGAACACGTCGGCGGGGATGCGCTCGTCGTAGAAGCGGAACACGGCCTCGTCGCCGGCGAGGATGTCGCGGCGGCGCTCCCGCTCCTCCAGCTTCTCCAGGCGGCGGCGCAGCTCGGCGTTGCTGCGCCAGAACGCGCTCACCCGCTTGTCGATGCGCGACGGATCCCACTCGCCCTCCACGAGCGCGTGCCGCACGAACAGCTCGCGCGACGCGGCCCGGTCGATGCGGGCGAACTGCACGCGGCGGCGGGGGATGATCTCCACCCCGAACAGCGTCACCTTCTCGAAGGCGACGGCGGCGCCGGCATCCTTCGACCAGTGCGGCTCCGTGACCTGACGCTTCGCGAGGTCACCGGCCAGCGGCTCGGCCCACGCGGGGTCGATCTGGGCGACCGTGCGGGCGAAGGTGCGGGAGGTCTCCACGATCTCCGCCGCCATCACCGCCCGCGGGCTCTTCTTGCGCAGCGCCGAGCCCGGGAAGATCGAGAACCGGATGCCGCGGGCCCCGCGGTACTCGGTCACCCGGCGCTTCGGGTCCTTCGCGGGGGAGTGGCTCTTGCCGGCCGGGGCCGTGCGCTCGTCGAGGATGCCGATCTGCGACAGCAGACCAGACAGCAGGGCGCGGTGGATCGCGTCGGGGTCGGCCGCGCCACCCGCCTCCGCGCCGCGCTCCGGGTTCTTGCCGAGCGTGCGCAGCTGGCGGTGCACGTCGAACCATTCGCGCACGCGCACGTAGTTGAGGTGCTCGGCGCGGCACAGCCGGCGGAACGCGCTCGACCCCAGCTCGCGCTGCTGCTCGCGCAGGTGGTTCCACAGGTTCAGCAGGGTCAGGAAGTCGCTCGTGGGGTCGGCGAAGCGCGCGTGCAGGCGGTCGGCCTCCTCGCGGCGCTCCTCCGGACGCTCCCGCACATCCTGGATCGTGAGTCCGGCGACGATCGCGAGCACGTCGCGCAGGACGGCGCCGCTGCGGTCGCGTCCCGCCTCGAGGAGCATGCGCGCGAACCGCGGATCGATCGGCATGCGGGCGATGTCGCGGCCCACGCGCGTGAGATGCGTCGAGCCGTCCCGCCGCGACGGCTCGACCGCGCCCAGCTCGGTGAGCAGGTCGAACGCGGCCTTCACGCCGCGGGAGTCGGGCGGGGTGAGGAACGGGAACGCCTCGATGTCGCCGAACCCCAGCGACAGCATCTGCAGGATGACCGAGGCGAGCGAGGTGCGCAGGATCTCCGGCTCGGTGTACTCCGGGCGCCGGTCGTAGTCCTCCTCCGAATAGAGGCGGATCGCGATGCCCTCGCTCGTGCGGCCGGCGCGCCCCGAGCGCTGGTTCGCTGAGGCCTGGGAGATCGCTTCGATCGGCAGGCGCTGCACCTTGGAGCGGTTGCTGTACCGGGAGATGCGGGCGGTGCCGGTGTCGATCACGTACTTGATGCCCGGCACGGTGAGGCTGGTCTCGGCGACGTTCGTGGCGAGCACGACCCGCCGTCGCACACCCGGCACGCGACTGCGCTCGAACACCCGGTGCTGTTCAGCCGCCGAGAGCCGTCCGAACAGCGGCAGCACCTCGGTGGGGGAGCGGTCCTTCCCGTAGGCGCCGCGCACCGCATCGGCCGCATCACGGATCTCGGCCTCGCCGGGCAGGAACACCAGCACGTCGCCGGGGGCTTCACGGTCCAGCTCGCGCAGGGCCGCGACGATCGCGGACACCTCGTCCTCCGGGTCGCCGGATGCCGATGCCTCCTCATCCGCGTCGTCCACGAGGGGCCGGTAGCGGATCTCCACCGGGTACGTGCGGCCGGAGACCTCGATGATCGGGGCAGGGGTGCCGTCGGCGGCGGCGAAGTGCCGCGCGAAGCTCTCCGGGTCGATGGTCGCCGAGGTGATGATCACCTTGAGGTCGGGGCGCTCCGGGAGGATGCGGGCGAGGTAGCCGAGCAGGAAGTCGACGTTGAGGGAGCGCTCGTGCGCCTCGTCGATGATGATCGTGTCGTAGCGTGTGAGCAGCCGGTCGCGGTGGATCTCGTTGAGCAGGATCCCGTCGGTCATCAGCGCGATGCGCGTGGCATCGGAGACCTTGTCGGTGAAGCGCACCTTGTAGCCCACGAGCGTGCCGAGCTCGACGTGCAGCTCCTCCGCGACGCGCTCCGCGATCGTGCGGGCGGCCAGGCGACGCGGCTGCGTGTGGGCGATGCGCTCGCGCCCGAGTTCGAGCGCGATCTTGGGCAGCTGGGTGGTCTTGCCCGAACCGGTCGCGCCCGCGACGATCACGACCTGGTGGTCGCGCACGGCGTCGGCGATCTCCTCCCGCGCGGCGCTGACGGGCAGCTCCGGGGGATAGGAGATCACGGGGGAGGACATAGCCCTCCATCGTATGCCGGGATGCGCGCCCTACGATCAACTCGTGACCTCCCCCCTCGCGCCCACCCGCTGGTTCCGGGACTTCGGCCGGCCACCGCGCATCCTCGGCCTCGACGTGGCCAGGGCCCTCGCGATCCTGGGTATGGCCGCCGCCCACGTCGGCGAGCTCCGGCCGTTCGCGTGGGGCGACCCGTCCACCTGGACCGACCTGGTGAACGGCCGCTCCTCGATCCTGTTCGCACTGCTCGCCGGGGTGTCGATCGCGCTGATGACGGGGCGCAGCACGCTGCCCGCTCCCGAGCGCATGCCGACGCTGCGCCTGAACCTGGTGGGCCGGGGCGCGGCGATCTTCCTGATCGGTCTCGCGCTCGAGATGCTGAACACGCCCATCGCGGTGATCCTCACGCTCTACGGGCTGCTCTACGTCGCGGTGATCCCGTTCCTGCGGTGGCGGGCGTGGCAGCTGCTCCTCGCGGCCGGGGTGCTCGCGGTCGTGGCCCCCGCCGCGCTCGCGCTGCTGAGCGCGCTCGCGCTGGAGCCCTACGGCGCAGGGCTCGGCTTCGCGCTGTACGGCGTGTACCCGCTGACGGCGTGGCTCGCATTCGTGCTGGGCGGCCTCGCGCTCGGCCGGCTGCACGTGGAGCGACTCCGCACGGCGGTCGTCGCGCTCGCTGTCGGCGTGCTGCTCGCGGTCATCGGATACGGGCTCGGCGCGGTCGGCCAGGCGGCCGGAGTCGGGGGCGAGGACGGTGGCATCGGCTCCGGCGACGGCGGCTTCGGATTCGGCTCCGGGTGGGGCGCGTACCCCGCGGCGCTCGCGGGGCTGGACCCGCTGCGGTCGGTGCTGTCGGCGTTCTTCGGCGTGGAACCGCACTCCGGGGGCACGGCCGAGATCCTCGGCTCCGGGGGCTTCGCGCTCGCGGTGGTCGCGCTGTGCCTGCTGCTGAGCCGGCCGCTGCGGTGGGTGTTCCTGCCGCTCGCGGCGCTCGGCTCCATGCCGCTCACGGCATACACGGTGCACGTGGTGTCGATCGTGGTGCTGGTCGGCCCCGGCGGCTTCGTGCAGAGCACGGTCTTCTGGCTCCTCACCGCGATCGCACTCGTGGTGGCCGCGACGCTGTGGTCGATCCTCTTCGGCCGCGGACCCCTCGAGCGCCTCGTGGGTCGGGCGGCGCAGGCCATGGCCTCGGTGCCGGTCGACCGCCGCGGTGCCTCCGCCGACACGGAGCGACACGATCCGGCCACACCTGTCATCACAGGTCATAGGCTGGACCCATGACCACCATTCCCTCTCTCGAACTCAACGACGGCAACTCCATCCCGCAGCTGGGCTACGGCGTCTTCAAGGTGCCGCCGGCCGAGACCGAGCGCGCGGTGAGCGAAGCGCTGGAGATCGGCTACCGCCACATCGACACCGCCGCGATCTACGGCAACGAGGAGGGCGTGGGCGCCGCGATCGCCGCCTCCGGCATCCCGCGCGACGAGCTGTTCATCACCACCAAGCTCTGGAACGACCGCCACCACGACGACGAGCCGCGTGCGGCGATCGGCGAGAGCCTCGAGAAGCTCGGACTCGACCGGGTCGACCTGTACCTCGTGCACTGGCCCACCCCGGCGAAGGACGACTACGTGCACGCGTTCGCCAAGCTCATCGAGCTGCGCGAGGCCGGACTGACCCGCAGCATCGGCGTCTCGAACTTCCTCGTGCCGCACCTGGAGCGCACCGTGAAGGAGACCGGCGTCGTCCCGGCCGTGAACCAGATCGAACTGCACCCGGCGTACCAGCGTCGCGAGGAGGTCGCGTGGGCCGACGCGAACGACGTGCGCATCGAGGCGTGGGGTCCGCTCGGTCAGGGCAAGTACGACCTGTTCGGCATCCCGGCGGTCGCCGACGCGGCCGCGGCCCACGGCGTCACCCCGGCGCAGGCGGTGCTGCGCTGGCACCTGCAGAAGGGGATCATCGTCTTCCCGAAGTCGGTGCGCCCCGAGCGTCTGCGCGAGAACCTCGACGTGTTCGGCTTCGAGCTGACCGACGCGGAGATCGCCGCGATCGACGCCCTCGACCCGCTCGACGGTTCGGGTCGTGTCGGCTCGCACCCCGACGAGGTCAACTGACGGGAACCCCCGCCCACGGAGTCGCCCCGATCGACCGGTCACGCAACGGACCGGCTGACCCCGCCCACGGAGTCGGCCCGATCGACCGGTCACGCAACGGACCGGCTGACCCCGCCCACGGAGTCGCCCCGATCGACCGGTCACGCAACGGACAGGTCGCGCCGACCGGCC
>NZ_SSDM01000380.1:0-380 GCF_004794375.1 Microbacterium sp. K35
ACGACGCTCTTCCGATCTCCTGGTCGAGCTCGCCGCGCGGGCACCGGTCTGCGCGGCGAGCTCGACCAGGCTGTCGGTGTCGATGCCCTCCGCGTCGACCGGGACCGGGATGGGCCGCAGTCCGTTCTGCTCCGCCTGCACGCGCAACCGCGACCAGCTCGGGTCCTCCACCAGGATCGCGCGGTGGCCGCGCCGGTGCAGCTCGCGCGTGAGGAGGTCCATCGCGTCGGTCGCCCCGTGGGTGATGATGACGTGGTCGGGGTCGGCCACCGCGTGCCGCGAGCGGGCCAGGTGCGACGCGACGGCCGCCCTCGCGGACGGATGCCCCGATGTCGGTGCGGCGGCGAGTTCCCGATCGGGCAGCGCGGTCAGGGCCGCCC
>NZ_SSDM01000381.1:0-1831 GCF_004794375.1 Microbacterium sp. K35
CATCCGCGGCGAGCGACCGCGCCGGTGCGGCGGCCGGGCCGCGGATGTCACGTCGGTTCCTGCTGACGATCGGTGGCGTGCTGGGTGTGCTGGTGCTGGTCGGCACCGGCTTCGGCGTCGTGAGCCTGCTGCAGGGTCCGCGCATCTCGGAGGTGCAGGTCGACGCGGCCCAGGCGATCGAATCGTCCGGCAGTCGCCTGATCCTCACCGCGAACCAGCCCCTCGCCGCGGTCGAGGCGGACCAGGTGTCGGTCGAGCCGGCTGTGCCGTTCACGGTCGACGCGGCCGGCCGCGGGATCGGGGTGCGCTTCACGGTGCCGCTCGACGACGACACGACGTACACCGTGACGGTGTCCGATGCCGTCGGTGCGAGCGGTGGTCCGTCCGCCGAGCTCACGACGAGCTTCACCACGCCCGCTTCGACGATGTTCCTGCTGCGGCGCGACGTCGACGGCGACGACACGATCTTCCGCACCGACCTCAGCGGCGAGAAGGCGGTGCCGGTGTTCTCGCATCCGCGGATCAACGACTTCCGCGCCACCTCCACGCGCCTCGTGGCCTCGGTCGAGGAAGACGACGGCTCGCACCTGCTGGTGATGGACCGCGACGGTGAGGACCAGCGCGAGCTGACGCTGCCCGGCGACGGCTATGTCCGAGAGATCCAGGTCTCCGAGCGCGGCAACCTCGTCGGCTACAGCTACTCCGACCGCGAGCTCGGCGACAGCGAGGGCCGCGCGAGCGTGCTCGTGACCCAGTCGCTGAGCGGCGACGACGAGCCGCAGATCATCGAGGTCGCGGGCGAGGAGGCGAGCGTCTTCGTGTGGCAGTTCGTGCCGGACAGCGCCGCCGTGCTCTTCATCGACTTCGACGGCGCGCTCGCCCTCGTCGACCGTTCCGCCGACACGGGAGTGCAGTCGCTCGGGCTCGCCACCACCATTCAGGGCATCTCGCGCGGCACCTACACCGCGATCGTGGAGCGACTCGACGGCACCGTGGTCGAGCTGAACCTCACCGACGGCTCGGAGCAGCCGCTCGCGGCCTCGACGCCCGACTACGGCACGGCCACGACGATCACGCCGTTCCCCGGCGGCACGCTGCGGCACGTGGTGTCGCGCGACGACTCGGGACTGCCGATCGGGCAGGCGGTGGTCCGCGTGGACGACGACGGGGTCGCAGAACCCCTGGTCGAGGTGGGGTCGAGCGACGCCATCCTCCAGGCGTGCGCGTCGCCGAGCGGGCAGTACGCGGCCGTCGTGGTCGCCCCCGACATGGCGAACAACCCCTACGACGGCATGCTGCTGCCGCTTCCGGGGCGGCTGGAGACCCACCTGATCGACCTGGACTCCGGGAAGGAGCTCGTGGCCCTCACCGGCTTCGACGCCTCCTGGTGCCAGACGGCGCCGCGGTTCTGACGTGTCGGCCGTTCCGCTGCGACGCGTGACCCGCGACGACGTGATGCGCTCCGCCGTCGAGGTGGCGCCCACCCTGCTTGGCGCGGAACTGCGCACCGTGGTGATCGAGGGCGGTGTGCCGGTGGAGGTCCGCGTGCGCGTCACCGAGGTCGAGGCCTATCACGGCCAGGGCACGGGCGACCGCGTCGACCCCGGCTCGCACGCGCGCATGGGTCGCACCGCCCGCAACGCCACGATGTGGGGCGAGCCGGGCCACCTGTACGTCTACCTGAGCCACGGGATCCACTCGTGCGTGAACGTGGCGTGCGGTCCGGAGGGGCAGGGCGACGGGGTGCTGCTGCGCGCCGGAGAGGTGGTGGCCGGTGAGGACGCTGCGGCCGTCCGCCGCGGTGCCCCGCTCCCGCTGGGGCGAACGGCCG
>NZ_SSDM01000382.1:0-317 GCF_004794375.1 Microbacterium sp. K35
GACCCGAAGGTCGGGACGGTGACGTGTGATGTCACGACCCTTG
This sequence comes from Microbacterium sp. K35, assembly GCF_004794375.1. Classification (NCBI taxonomy): domain Bacteria; kingdom Bacillati; phylum Actinomycetota; class Actinomycetes; order Micrococcales; family Microbacteriaceae; genus Microbacterium; species Microbacterium sp. K35. Next base: position 44 of record NZ_SSDM01000382.1, read on the forward strand.
CCCCGGGCGAGGTCGCGAACTGCACCGCACCGACCTACACGGTCACTGCCGACGATGAGCAGGCGGGTGAGGTGGCGAACATCGCCACCGCGTCGGGGACGGATCCGAACGGCGACCCGGTCCCGTCCAACCCCGACAGCACGACCACCCCGGCTGTCGCGTCCGCCCCGAGTTCGACGATCGACAAGACCGCGGGCGCCCCCGTGGATGTCAACGGCAACGGCCTGACCGATGTGGGTGACACGATCGCGTACTCGTTCACGATCACGAACAC
>NZ_SSDM01000383.1:0-8809 GCF_004794375.1 Microbacterium sp. K35
CCCCGAGGGGATGCGGCGCTCCGGTGTCACGGTGTCACTCGGCGGCGGCGATCTTCTTCGCGTCGTCGGTGTTGAGCACGCGGAACAGGACCGCGGCGATGATCGCGCCGACGGCCGGGGCCACGATGTAGAGCCACAGCGAGCTCCACGCGAAGTGGCCGCTGACCGAGAGGCCGAGGGCCACGGCGGGGTTGAAGCCGCCGCCCGAGATGGAGCCGACGGTCGCGGCGCCGATGAACACGGTGGCGCCGATCGCGAGGCCGTAGAACGAGTTGCCCGCGGTGTCCTTCGACGTGGCGGAGTTCAGCACGACCCACACGAGGATGAGCGTGAACAGCGCCTCGACCAGGAACGCCGGGCCGACCTCGATCACCATGGCCTTGTCGCCCGCGGGCCAGACGGCGAGCGCGGCGAGGGCGGCGAGCGCGCCACCCACGAACTGGGCGATCAGGTAGGCGATGAAGTCGGCGACGCTCAGGCCGCCGCGGAGGAAGACGCCGAGCGAGACGGCGGGGTTCAGGTGAGCGCCGGAGATGTGGCCCGTGGAGTACACGAGCACCATCAGTGTGAAGCCGATCGCGAGCGGCGTCAGCGGGCTGCCGCTGTTGATGGCCGCGATGATCGCGAGGACGAAGAGGAAGGTGGCGATCGCTTCGGCGATGGCCTTCCGCGGTGTACCGGTCATGAGTGTGCCCTTTTCTGTGGAACCGAAGGCGGCCACCCCGTCCGCTCGGCAATTCGTAGCCGACGACCCGCCTTGCGGCACTGAGGATAGCGGCCGCGGTGGGCCGGGAGGCGGAGCCGCGCGGTCCTTTCTGGGAAAACGCTGGACGGGGCGCTGTCGCACCCGAGGACGGTGCAAGGCCGAAGGCTTCGCGCATGTTCCGCGCCCCTGTCAAGCCCGTCGCCCGTGGCCGTCCGCTCCCCCTAGCGTGCGAGCATGACCTCCCAGACTGCGCCCGCGACCGAGGCGCCCACCAAGCTGCGGCGCGCCATCACCGGCCCCCTGCTCTACGCCTTCATCCTCGGCGACGTGCTGGGCGCGGGCATCTACGCGCTCATGGGCGTGCTGTCGGGCAAGGTCGGCGGCCTGCTGTGGGCACCCCTGGTGCTGGCGCTGCTGCTGGCGCTGCTCACGGCGGGCTCCTACGCCGAGCTCGTCACGAAGTACCCGCGCGCGGGCGGGGCCGCGGTGTTCGCGGAGCGCGCCTTCCACAGCCCGCTGGTGTCGTTCCTGGTGGGCTTCAGCATGCTCGCGGCCGGGGTGACGAGTGCCGCGGGGCTGGCTATCGCCTTCGCCGGCGACTACCTCAGCACCTTCGTCGACCTGCCGACCATCCCCGTCGCGATCGCGTTCCTCGCGCTCGTCGGCCTGCTGAACGCCCGGGGGATCCGCGAGTCGATGGGCGCGAACCTCGTGATGACCGCGATCGAGCTCAGCGGTCTGGTGATCGTGATCGTCGTCGTCGCGATCTTCGTGGGCGGCGGCGGTGGCGACGTGTCGCGCGCGATGGCCGCGCCCGAGGGGTCGAACGTGGCGATCGCCGTGCTCTCCGGAGCCGTGATCGCGTACTACTCGTTCGTCGGGTTCGAGACCTCGGCGAACATGATCGAAGAGGTGAAGGACCCGCGCCGCACGTACCCGCGGGCGCTCTTCGCCGCCCTGATCACCGCCGGCGTCGTGTACGTGCTCGTGGGGCTCGCGAGCGCGATCGCCCTCCCGTCGTCCGAACTGCAGGAGTCCAGCGGCCCGCTGCTCGCCGTGGTGGAGGCCACCGGGGTGAACGTGCCGTCGTGGCTGTTCAGCCTCATCGCCCTCATCGCCGTGGCCAACGGCGCCCTGTTGACCATGATCATGGTCAGCCGCCTCACGTACGGCATGGCCGAGCAGAACCTGTTGCCGTCCGTGCTCGGACGCGTGCTGCCGAAGCGGAAGACCCCGTGGGTCGCGATCCTCACCACGACCCTCGTCGCGATGGGCCTCACGCTCGTCGGCGACCTGGCCACTCTGGCCGAGACCGTGGTGCTGCTGCTGCTCGTCGTGTTCCTCAGCGTGAACGTGTCGGTGCTGGTGCTGCGGCGCGACCGCGTGGAGCACGACCACTTCCGCGTGTGGACCTTCGTGCCGGTGCTGGGCGTCGGGTCGTGCATCCTGCTGCTCACCCAGCAGCGTCCGCAGGTGTGGCTGTTCGGCGCGATCCTGCTCGCGGTGGGCGGGGTGCTGTACGCCGTGGCACGCTGGACGCGTTCCCGTTCGACGACCGACGACCAGAAGGAGCATCATGAGCACGCCTGACCACGACCGCACCGGCGACGATCGCGAGAGCTTCGAGGAGAACCGGCACGATCAGCTCACCTCGGCTCCCGACGCGACCGAGGCCGACGCCGCCCCCCGCATCGACGTGAGCGAGCACGACGGCACCACGCGCGTCGACATCCGCGACGACGCCGAGGTGCGCCCGGGCCCCGGCCCCGGCATGCCCGAGGCCGACGGCGAGGACTGACCCCGCACGCACGAACGCCCGCTCTCCTCCCCCGGGAGCGGGCGTTCGCGTGTGCGCCGCGATCAGAACAGCGTGTAGCCGCCGTCGACCACGAGCACGGTGCCCGACATGAAGCTCGCCGCGTCGGAGGCGAGGAACACGACGGACGGGCTGACCTCACTGGGCGTGGCGTAGCGCTGCTGAGCCGAGTCCTCGATCCAGAAGCGGCGGAAGCGCGGCTCGTCCACCGGCGACATGTCGGTCTTGATGTATCCGGGCGCGACGGCGTTGACCCGCACGCCGGACGGGGCCCACTCGGCCGCGAGCGACTTGGTGAGGTGGTGCACCGCGGCCTTGGAGGCGTTGTACGCCGGCTGGAACTGCGGACGGTTCACGATCTGCGCCGAGATCGAGCCCACGTTCACGATCGACCCGGAGCCGCGGGCGACCATGTGCGCGCCGACGGTCTGCGACATCCGCCACAGGGCCGTGAGGTTCGTGTCGATCACGTGCGACCACTCGTCGTCGGTCACCTCGAGCGCCGGACGGTGGATGCACGCCCCGGCGTTGTTGATGAGGATGTCGAGGCGTCCGCCCGCGGCGTCGATGGCCTCGGCGGCGATGCGGTCGACCGACGCACGGTCGGTCAGGTCGCCCAGCACCACCCAGGCCCGGCGCCCCACGGCCTCGATCTCCGCCGCGGTCTCGCGTGCCGCCGCTTCGTCGCGGCCGTGCACGACCACGTCGGCTCCGGCCTCGGCGAGCGCGCGGGCGAACTCCCGTCCGAGGCCGCGCGTGGCGCCCGTGACGAGGGCGGTGCGGTCGGTGAGGGCGAATGTGTCCATGACGCTCATGCGTCGTCTCCTTCGGTCGGGGTGAGGATCGCGTCGGCCCGGTGCCGGGTCGCGCGGATGAGGTCGGCGTTGGGGCCGTCGACGTGGGTCGCCCAGGCGACGGCGTCGTCGTGGGAGCGGCCGTGTGCCTCGTGACGGGCGACGAGGCGGCGCACGCGCAGTCCGTCGGGCACGTCGAGGTACCAGACCTCGTCGAGCAGCGGGCGCACCCGCTCCCAGCCGCCCGCGTCGTGCAGCAGGTAGTTGCCCTCCACCACGATCACGCGGTCGGAGGGCGAGAGCGGGAGGGCGCCGGCGACCGCGGCGTCGAGGTCGCGGTCGAAGCGCGGGGCGAGCACGGCCTCGCCCGCGCGGAGTCGGGTGAGCAGGGCGGCGAAGCCGTGCACGTCGAAGGTCTCCGGGGCGCCCTTGCGGTCGCGCAGTCCGAGACGGTCGAGGTGCTCGTTGGCGAGGTGGAACCCGTCCATCGGCAGCACCGGCTGCCCCAGGGCGGCGGCGAGCGTGGACTTGCCGGCGCCGGGCGGCCCGACGACGCCGAGCAGGAACGGACGTGCGTCGCGGGAGAGCTCGCGCACCCGGACGGGAGCGTCGGCGGCGGTCAGTGCGCGCATCGGGGTCTTTCGGGGAGGGGACGGGCGGGGGCACGGGCCGGGGGAACGGGCGGTCGCCCGCTCCCCCGACGCGGTGTCACTGGTCCAGCAGACCGGCCTCCTTGTACAGGTCGATGTACTCCTGCACGTTGTCCTTCGTGATCAGCGGGTTGCCGATGTCGACGTTGACCTCGTCCTCGGCGCCCGTGAGCAGGTCGTGCACGGCCTTGAGGTTCAGCTGCGCCAGCTCGCGGGCGTTCTGCAGCGAGGTCGCCGTCATGGTCCCCGCCTCGATGAGCAGCGTGGCCTCGGGGGTGCCATCCACGCCGAACGCGAGGATGCCGTCGAAGCCGCTCTTGCCCTTCACGGCCTCGAGCGCACCCGACGCCATGTTGTCGTTCATCGAGATGATCGCGTCGATCTGCGGGTTCGCGAGCGACCAGTCCTCCATGAGGGTCATGGCCTCGTCCTTGTTCCAGTTCGCGATGTCCTCCGCGACGATGTTCACGTCGGTGCGCTTCTCGAAGAACTCCTTCTGCCACGCGTCACGGCGGGCCGTGCTGTGGAAGTTGCCCGCCGGGCCGTTCAGCACCACGACGTTGGCGCCGTCGGGGATCTGCTCGACCGCGAGCTCGGCGACCACGGCGCCCTGCTTGTACGGGTCGGCGTCGACCGAGTTGCCGCCGCTCAGGCCCTCGACGCGCGGGTTCGTGGTGATGGTCACGATGCCCGCGTCGATGGACTGCTGGATGTACGGCAGCTGCGCGTCGGCGTTGTTCGCCTGGATGATGATCGCGTCGAACCGGTTGGCGATCGCGTTCTCGATCATCTTGTTCTCGATCTCGTCGTCGGCCTGGCCGTCGAACACCTCGAGAGTGATGTCGTCGTAGTTGCCGGCTTCCTGCTTCATCTCGTTCGCGAGCCACGCGGCGAACGAGTCGGCCTGGGCGCGGGCGATGTACGCGACGCGGTACTCGTCCTTGTCCTCGGAGGCGCCTCCGCCGCCGTTCCCGGCCGGGTTCCCGGTGGTGACGGCGCAGCCGGCGAGGCTGATCGCCGCGGCGGCAGCGGCGCCGAGCGCGATGATCCTGCGGGTAAGACTCTTCATTGTCTTCTCCTGTTTTCTGTGGGTGGGTGAAGCGATGGGCGGAGGGGTCAGGACGAGGTCCTGCCGCCTCCCGGATCGGATGCGGACGAGGAGGCTCCGACGGGGAAGGGGTCGCCCTTCGCGTCGGACTTGAGGATGGTGGTCTTCGCCTTGCCGCGCTTGCTGAAGACGTCGTAGGCGACGGCGACGACGATGATGGCGCCCATCACGATCTGCTGGATGTACGAGCCGATCCCGATGAGGTTCATGATGTTGCCGAGGATGCCGACGATCAGCGCGCCCGCGAGGGTGCCCATGACCGTGCCGACGCCGCCCGAGAAGCTGGTGCCGCCGATGATCGGGGCGGTGATGGCCTGCAGCTCGTAGCCGACGCCCGCGTTGGGGAGCCCGGCGTTGACGCGCGACATGAAGATCACGCCCGCGATGCCGACCAGGGCGCCGTTGACGAGGAACGCCTGGTACTTCACCCGCTCGACCGAGATGCCGGCAGCGCGAGCCGCCTCCTCGTTGCCGCCGACCGCGTAGACGGAGCGGCCGTAGCGGGTCTGGTTCATCAGGTACCAGATCACGATGGTGACGCCGATGAGCACCAGCACCGGGATGGGCAGCCAGCCGAGGTTGCCCTGGCCGATGAGGATGAAGTCGCCCAGCTGCAGCACGTTCTGCCCCTGCGTGAGCTCGAGCACCGCGCCGCGCGCCATCAGCATCATGCCGAGGGTCACGATGAACGCGGGGGTCTTCAGCGTCGCCACGAGGAACGCGTTGACGAGGTTGCAGAGCATGCCGATGAGGATGCCGGCGAGGATCGCGAGCAGCAGGTTGCCCGTCGACTTGTAGACCAGCACCGACACGACGCCCGCGAACGCCATGACGGCACCGGCCGACAGGTCGATCATGCCGCCGATGATGAGCGTCATCGCGCCGAACGCGAGGATCGTGATCACGGCGACCTGGCGGAGCACGTTGAAGATGTTGTCGGAGCTCAGGAAGTTCGGGCTCAGGAAGCTCGCCGCGACGATCACCACCAGCAGGATGATGTAGATCGAGAAGCGGTTCACCTCGAGTCTCTTCAGGTTCTGGAGCATTGTCATGCCACCTCGATTTCATTCATGGCGTAGGTGAGGATGGTTTCCTGCGAGAACTGATCGGGCGTCAGCTCCGCGGTGAGGCGTCCGGCCGACATCACGTAGATGCGGTCGCACATCCCGATGAGCTCGGGCAGCTCGGAGGAGATCATGAGGATGCCGCGGCCCTGGCGGGCGAGCTCGGTCATGATCTTGTAGATCTCGAACTTCGCGCCGACGTCGATGCCGCGGGTGGGCTCGTCGAGCAGCAGCACCTTCGGGTCGGCGATCAGCCAGCGGGCGAGGAGCACCTTCTGCTGGTTGCCGCCGCTGAGGTTCGCGATGCGCGTCTGCAGGCTGGGCGCCTTGACGTTCATCTTCTGGAAGTACTCGGTGACGAGCTTCTCCTCCTCGCGGCGCCGCGCGAAGCCCCCGCGGATGACCTTGCGCAGGCTCGCCAGCGTGGCGTTCTTCATGATGCTCAGCTGCGGGACGATGCCGACCAGGCGGCGGTCCTCCGAGAGCATCGCGACGCCGGCCTTGATCGCGTGGGTGGGGTTCTTGATCTTCACGGTCTTCGTGTCGACCTCGATCTCGCCCGCGTCGAGCTTGTCGAGCCCGAACACCGCACGGATGACCTCGCTGCGTCCGGCGCCGATGAGCCCCGCGAGCCCGACGATCTCGCCCGCGCGGATGTGCAGGTCGATGTCCTCGAACATGTGCGCGGCGGAGAGCCCGGTGGCGCGGAACACGGTGTCGCCGATCTCGACCCGCTCCTTGGGGTAGGACTGGTGGTCGAGGTCGCGGCCCACCATCTGCGCGATCACCTGACTGGAGGTGATGTCCGCGGCGGGCTGTGAGCTGACGACGGTGCCGTCGCGCAGCACGCTGATGTCGTCGGCGAGCTCGAAGACCTCGTCCATCTTGTGCGAGATGTAGATGATCGACTTGCCCTGGGCGCGCAGGTCGCGGATCTTCGCGAACAGCGACTCGACCTCCTTGTGCGCGATGGCCGAGGTCGGCTCGTCCATGATCAGCACGTCGGCGCTGTGGTAGACCGCGCGCAGGATCTCCAGGGTCTGGATCTCCGACACGGTGAGGGTGCCCAGGCGTCGGTTGATCGAGAAGTCCAGGCCCTCCTCGGCGAGGATGCGGCGGGCCTCGCTGCGGATGAACCGCCAGTCGACCTTGCCGTACTTCATCGGCAGCCGGCCGAGGAAGAAGCTCTCCGCGATCGTCATGCCCGGCACGTAGTTGAGCTCCTGCGAGATCATCGCGATGCCGCGGGCGCGGGCGTCGATGGGGTTCTTGATCCGCACCTCCTCGCCGCGCACCCGGATCGTCCCGGCGTCGGGCTGGTAGATGCCGTTGATGATCTTCATGAGCGTCGACTTGCCGGCGCCGTTCTCGCCGCACAGGGCGTGCACGGTGCCGGGGCGCACGTCGAAGGAGACGTCGTCGAGGGCCTTCACCCCGGGGAACGACTTCGACACCCCCTCGACCGACAGCAGCGTCTCGCTCATGACGCCGCCTTGACCGACGGCTCGTCCACGCGCCGGGTGCGGGGCAGGACGATGCGCTTGAGCGAGTCGATCGACCCCTCGCCCGACAGCGCCTCCTCGACCTGCTCGATGCCGTACACGTGGGTGACGAGCGAGTCGAGCTCGACCTGGCCGGACTCGAGCAGGGCGCGGGCGATGGGCCAGGTGCCGGTGTAGCGGAAGATGCCGGTGACGTTGAGCTCGCGCATCGCGACCTCGGGCACCGAGAGCGGGAACTCGTCGGCGCTGCCCACCAGCACCACGGTGCCGCCCGCGCGGGTGGATCGGATGCCGTTGACGATCGCGGGGGTGGCGCCCGAGGCGTCGATGAAGACGTTCGCCGCCAGCTCGACGGTGGACTCCGCGGCGGGGTCGACCACGCGGGCGCCGTAGGAGGCGGCGAGCTCGCGGCGGGCCGGGTTGATGTCGGCGACCACGACGTCGACCGCGCCGAACGCCTTTGCGACCTGCGCGGCGATGATGCCGATGGGGCCGCCGCCGGCGATCAGCACGGTGTCGCCCACCTTGATGCCGCCCTTCTGCGCGGCGGCGATGCCCACCGACAGCGGCTCCATGAGCGCGGCGGCGTTGTCGCTGATGGCGTCGGGCACCTCGTAGGCGAAGTCGTCCTGGATCAGCACGTAGTCGCAGAAGGCGCCGTCGATCGGCGGGGTGGCGTAGAACTCCATCTGCGGGCAGAGGTTGTAGTCGCCGGCGCGGCAGAAGTCGCAGCGGCGGCACGGGCGCTGCGGCTCGATGGCAACGCGCTGCCCGACGCGGGCGGGGTCGACGTCGGCGCCGACCGCGACGATCCGGCCGCTCACCTCGTGGCCGAGGATCAGCGGGCTCTCGACGACGTAGGGTCCGATGCGTCCGTGCTCGTAGTAGTGCACGTCGGATCCGCAGACGCCGACGCTCGCGACCTCCACGAGCACCTCGTCCGCGGCGGGCGTGGGGACGGGGCGCTCCTCGAGCACCAGGTCCTTCACCCCCCGCAGCACGCTGGCGGTCATCGTGGACGGGATCTCAGACATGAGTGTCCTCTCTCTCGGGGGAAAGCGGGTGGGCCGCGGCCGGCTCGGCCTGCAGGTCGGCGAGGTGCAGGTAGCGGTCCCACACGTCGCTGCGGTCGGCGGCGGGCTCGGTCACGGAGGTGGTGGCGGGGCGCC
>NZ_SSDM01000384.1:0-225 GCF_004794375.1 Microbacterium sp. K35
ATCGAGACCCGCGCGGCGGAGCCGACCGTGCCGCGGCGGGTCTCGATGAACTCCCTCGTCGCGCGGATCTCGGAGTTCGCCTGGGCCAGCGTGGGCTCGAGCAGCTGTTGCGCACGGCGCGCGCGGTCGACGGCCTCTCGCCCCTGCGCGAGCGCGGCGTCGATCTGCGTGTTCGCGGCCGTGAGCGCGTCGAGTGCGCGCTGCGGATTCTTCGCCGTGCCCGTC
>NZ_SSDM01000385.1:0-2952 GCF_004794375.1 Microbacterium sp. K35
GGCCCAGTCGGCGCCGGCCACGGCCAGGGCCTCCGCGTGCTCACGGCGCACGCCGCCGTCCACGCCGAGGGGTCGTGCGGGCGCGGCATCGCGGAGGGCCGAGAGCTTCGCCAGCACCCGCTCGTCGAACGTGCTCCCGGCCTGCCCCGGCACGATCGACATGCACAGCACGGGCAGGTCGAGCGGCACGGCCGTCGCGGGCGTCTGCGGGGAGACGGCGAGCCCGGCGCGCACGCCCCGGCGTTCGATCCGCGCGACCGCATCCTTCCAGTCGGCGCTCTCGACGTGCACGATCACGAGGTCGCAGAAGTCGGCCCACGCGTCGACCGCGCGCGCGGAGCGGTGCGCCATCACGTGCGCCTCGGCCGTCATGCCCGTCTGCGCGGCCAGCGCGGCGGCGTCGTCCGGAGTGAAGCCCCCGGCCGCGGCGAACCGCCCGTCGGTGGTGTCCCAGTGCAGCCGGCCCAGGCCCGCGTCGCGCAGTCGCAGTGCGGTGTCGAGGCGGTCGTCCGGGGACACGGACCACAGCGACCCGGCGATCCGCATCACTCGTCGTCCGCCAGCACGGCCTGGGCGAGCGCGTGGTCGGTGAACAGCTCGCTGATCAGTCCCACCCGCGACACCGTGCGGATCGCGTCGGCCTTCGCTGCTCCTCCCGCGACGGCGACCACGCGCGGCACTTCCTGGAGCTGCTCGTACGAGATGTTGATGCAGCGGTCCTGGAACTCCGTGTCGACGGGGGTCCCGTCGCTGCGGATGAGGATGCCGGCGATGTCGGCGACGCACCCCTTGCTGAGCGCGTTGGCGAGGTCGTCGATGGGCAGCACGTCGCGCACCTGCGACACGGGCGGGTCCCATGCTCCGACCGACAGCAGCGCCGTGGTGACGGAGGGGAACAGGTCGATCGCCGAGCGGATGTCGGGGTGCCGGCGCAGGCTCATCGCGGTCTCGCGGTCGTCCACGATGAGCGGCGAGAAGATCGGGTACACCGCGCCTCCCGCGCGACGCGAGGTCTGTCGCACCACCTCGATCGGGGAGGAGGCGAGGTCGCCCGCCACGACGCCGGTGAGCTGCACGATCGACAGGCGCGGCAGGTGCGCGAACTGGCTCGCGGTGGCGGTGAGCGTGCGGCCCCAGGTGACGCCGAGCACCTCGTCCTCCTGCAGCGTCTCGCTGAGCGCGCGGGCGGCGGCGGCGCCGATCTGGCGGCGCACGTCATCGTCGTCTCCGTGTGAGCGCACGACGAGGCAGCGCTCCAGCCCGAGCTTGTCCTGCAGGCGCTGGCTCAGCTCCACGTCGGGGAGACCCCAGTCGTGGATCTCGATCGTGACGATGCCCTCCTCCTTGGCGCGGCTGAGCAGGCGGGCGACCTTGAAGCGCGAGATGCCGAGGGCGTCGGAGATGTCGACGCGGGAGCGGTCCTCCAGGTAGTGCGCCCGGGCGACGGCCGCCATGAGGGCGCGGTCCTGATCCACGCTCTTCGTCGCATCGCTCATTTGAGCGTTGAAATCACGAAACTGTGACATATGTGACGGCTGCCTTTCCTCCGGCTCGCGACGGTTCCTATGCTCAAACGTACATCCAAGCATCACAGATGAGCGCAGCATGTGCGAGGCGCGATCGAGGGAGAACGTGTTGAACGTCGATGACGACATCCTGGCGGTAGCGCGCGGGCGGCTCCAGGCTGAGGCCGAGGCGGTGCGCGCACTGATCGACACGATCGACGGCACCCTGGTCACCGCGGCCTCGATGATCCTGTCCGCCACGGGCAAGCTGTTCATCGGCGGCTCGGGCACCTCCGGCACGGTCGCCCGGCGCATGGCGCACATCCTGTCCGTCACCGGCACGCCGTCGCTGCCGTTCTCCCCGATGGACGGGCTGCACGGGGCCTCCGGCGCCATCACCGCCGACGACCTCGTGCTGCTGATCTCCAACGGCGGCGCCTCCGACGAGGTCGTGCAGCTCGCCCGCATCGCCCGCGGCCGCGGCGCCCGCGTGATCGCCCTCACCCGCAGCCACGACACCCCCCTCGCGCGGCTCGCCGACCACAGCGTCGCCGTGGCCGTGCACCCCTCGGCCGACATCGGCGGCATCGTGGCCACCGGCATCACGATCGCGCAGTCCGCGTGGGGCGACGCGCTCGCCGAGGTGCTCATGCGCGGTCGCGGCTACACGTGGGCGGAGTTCATGACCACGCACCCCGCGGGCGCCGTCGGACGCCTCGAAGACCTCCCCGCCGACCCCTCCCGCCTCACCGTTCCGCCGCTCGAGGAGGTCGCGCGATGATCGACGTGGTCGCCGGAGTCGACAGCTCCACCCAGTCGTGCACGGTCGAGCTGCGCGACGCCGCCACCGGGGCGCTCGTCGCCACCGGGCGCGCCCCCCACCCCGTGACCCACCCGCCCGTCAGCGAGCAGGACCCCGAGGCGTGGTGGGCGGCCCTGGTCGCCGCGATGGCCGAGGCCCGCCGCGGCGCCGACGTGCGGATCGTCGCGGTCGGCGTCGGTGCGCAGTGCCACGGCCTCGTCGTGTCGAATGCCGACGGACGCGTCCTGCGCCCCGCGCGACTGTGGAACGACACCACCTCCGCCCCGCAGGCCGCGGCGCTGCTCGCGCGTCACCCCGCCGCCTGGTGGGCGCAGCAGATCGGGATCGTGCCGTCGGCGGCCATCACCGTGTCGAAGCTCGCGCTGCTGGCCGAGACCGAGCCGGAGACCCTCGCCCGCGCGCGTCACCTCTCCGTGCCGCACGACTGGCTGACGTACCGCCTCACCGGGCGCCGCGTGACCGACCGCTCCGACGCCTCGGGCACCGGCTACTACTCCGCCGCGACGGGACGCTGGCGCACCGACATCCTCGACGAGGCGGTGGGCGAGCGCGACTGGGCGCCGCTGCTGCCCGAGGTGCTCGGGCCGGACGAGGCCGCCGGGCGCATCCTCCCCGCCGCGGCCG
>NZ_SSDM01000386.1:0-17132 GCF_004794375.1 Microbacterium sp. K35
GTCCTCAGCCCCGAGGCCCCCGCCGCCGAGGACGCCGCCTCCGCCTGACGGCGCGGTCGCCCGGGATCGGCGCGTAGCCGCTCAGCCGGAGGCGGCGACGCCAGTCATGCGCGAAGAACTACGGCAGCAGTGCGCAATCCGCGGCGGATGCCGCGAGACGAGCATCGAGAGTCAGCAACGAGCACTGCGCCGCGCGCGCGAGCACGACGTACATCGCGTCATACGCGCTGACGTTGTACTGAACGGTCCTGCCACCGCCCCCGCGGCATCCGCCCGGGATGGGACACTGGGGGCATGGCCCTTCACATCACCGGAGACACCGCCGCCGACACCCTGCTGACCGAGAACCCGCTCGCGCTGCTCGTGGGGATGCTGCTCGACCAGCAGGTGCCCATGGAGACCGCTTTCGCCGGTCCGCTCAAGATCGAACAGCGCACCGGTGCGGCCGATGCCGCGGCCATCGCGGGGATGGCACCCGAGGAGTTCCTCGAGGCGTTCCGCCAGACGCCCGCCGTGCACCGGTTCCCCGGGTCGATGGCCGCCCGCGTGCAGACGCTGTGCCAGGCGATCGTCGACGAGTGGGGCGGCGACGCCTCAGCGCTGTGGACCGCGGGCGACCCGGACGGTGCGGAGGTGCTGAAGCGCCTGAAGGCGCTGCCCGGCTTCGGTGAGCAGAAGGCCAAGATCTTCCTGGCGCTGCTCGGCAAGCAGTACGGCTTCACGGGCGAGGGCTGGCGCGAGGCATCGGCGCCCTACGGCGAGGACGGCTCGTACCGCAGCGTCGCCGACATCATCTCCCCCGAGTCGCTCACGAAGGTGCGCGAGTACAAGAAGGCGATGAAGGCCGCTGCCAAGGCGGCGAAGTGAAGCCCACGGGGAACGACGTCGCCGGGCTCATCGCCCGCTCCTCCCCCGCCGCTCGGCGCCGAGACGCGGAGACGCTCACCGCGCTCATGCAGGAGATCACCGGCCGCGAGCCGCAGACCTGGGGCACCATCATCGGCTTCGGCTCCTGCCACTACCGCTACCCGACCGGTACCGAGGGCGACAGCCCGCTCCTCGGCTTCGCGCCGCGCCGAGCCGCCACCACGATCTACCTCTTCGAGGGGACGGATGCGCACGCGGACGACCTGGCACGGCTCGGGCCGCACACCACCGGCGTCGGCTGCCTCTACCTCCCCGACCTGGAGCAGGTGGACCTGACGGTGCTGCGCGGGATCCTGGAGCACTCGCTCGCCTGGGCCGAAGCGGGCGGCGACGAGGGCGCGACGGTCACCGTCACCGGCTGACCGCACGCCCCCGCGGCCGCCGGGTCACGACGCCACCACGGCCGCACCCTCCGTCACACGGACAGCCGCGGCACCATGCTGCCGCGCCCGCCGCAGCCACCGCCGGTCGTGCGAGACCGTGACGACCGCGGCCGGGTGGTCGTCGAGCGCCCGCTCCAGCTGCTCGACCAGCTCCGGGTCGAGGTGGTTGGTCGGCTCGTCGAGCAGCAGCACGTCGAACGTGGAGTCCAGCGCGATCGCGAGGTCGAGCCGCCGCCGCTGCCCGACCGACAGGGCCCGCGCCGGGCGCTCGATCTCGTCCTCGCGGAACAGGCCGTGGGCGAGCAGAGCCGCACGGGCATCACTCGGGGGCACCGACGCCCGTCGCGCGAACAGCTCCACCGCGGAGCCGCGTGCGGCCGCCCGCACGTCTTGCCGCAGCCGGGCGACACGGAGTCCCGGGCGCCGATCGATCGAACCCGATGCGGCACTCAGCTCGCCCGCGAGGAGGTCGAGCAGCGTGGTCTTGCCTGCCCCGTTCGGACCGGTCACGAGCCAGCGGTCACCCGGCGCCACGGTCCACGCGGTCACGGTGAGCCGGCGGCCCGGCTCCTGGAACACGACATCGTGCAGCGTGACGAGGGCGTCGTCCTCGCCGGACGACTCCGCGTCCGGAGCCGGGCCGTCCGGCAGCACGAACCGCAGCGGCTCGGGTGGGGGCGGCGCCGGATCCTCCCGCAGCCGAGACAGTCGCTCCTTCGCCATGCGGATGCGGCCGACCGCGCCGTGGTCGCGGCTGCGGGCGCGGAAGGCGCCGTGACCGAAGCCGTCGAGCTCGAGCTTGCGCGGGATCGCGTCCAGGCGGAACGCGTTCGTCGCGAGCAGCTCCTCGGTGCGGGCGACCTCGGCCTTCCACGCCTCGTGTCGCTCCGCGAGTCGTCGTCGCTCGGTCTCCCGCGCCCGCAGGAACCCCGGGTAGCCGTCGCCGTAGCGGCGGATGCCGCCGTCGCTCACGTGCACGACCGCGGTCGCGAAGCGGTCGAGGAAGTCGCGGTCGTGGGTCACCACGACCAGGGCCCCGCGGTGCGCGGCGATCCGATCCTCGACCCAGGCGAGCGCGTGCTCGTCGAGATCGTTGGTCGGCTCGTCGAGCAGCAGCAGCTCGGCGCGGGAGGACAGTGCCACCGCGAGCGCGAGCCGGGCACGTTCCCCGCCGGACAGCGCGGCCACGGGACGCGTGCGGTCCAGGGTTCCGACGCCGAGCTGGTCGAGCGCGACGTCGATGCGGTGGTCGACGTCATAGCCGGCCCTGGTCTCGAAACGGTCCTGCAGGTCGGATACGGCTGCCAGGCGCCGCGCCTGCTCGGCGGGAAGGGCCGAGGCGAGCTGCTCGTAGGCCCGCGCGAGCTCGCGTTCCAGCGCGCGCAGGTCGCCCAGCAGGTCGTCGATCGCCGCGGAGACCGTCGCCCCCGGCGGGAACTCCGGATTCTGGAGGGCGTGGGCCACACCGCCCGGGAGGTGCAGCCGCGCCTCCCCGGCGGTCGGTGCGAGCGTTCCGGCAAGCAGCTCGAGCAGCGTGGACTTGCCGGCGCCGTTGTCGCCGATGATCGCCAGACGATCCGCGGGACCGACGACGAGATCGATCCCGTCGAGCACCCGGTGCGCGGCGAAGCGCACGCCGGCAGCGCGCAGTTCGCACACGCGGTGCGGACGGATCGCCGGGACGGTGGAGGGAGAAGGGGAAGGGAGTACA
Source organism: Microbacterium sp. K35 (assembly GCF_004794375.1). Taxonomy (NCBI): domain Bacteria; kingdom Bacillati; phylum Actinomycetota; class Actinomycetes; order Micrococcales; family Microbacteriaceae; genus Microbacterium; species Microbacterium sp. K35. Next base: position 3,022 of record NZ_SSDM01000386.1, read on the forward strand.
GGGAACATGAGGGGTCCTCGCTGCGGTGCGGACGGCACCGCGGATACGCGTCGGATGACGCAGGGAAACGGACCTCGATCGCGTCACAAGAGGACGCGTTCGCTCAGGACCCACCGCGGAGAAGACGTCTCGACGCAGTGTCCCGATCTAGCGAATCAGAGTACCCACGGAGAGAGACCGTAGCAGCCCCGGGCTCCCGACGCCAGGGTCGGCACGCGATCGCCCCCGCGCGTGGGGGCGCGGGGGCGATGATGGCACGAGCTCAGCGCGGGTCGGCGAAGAAGACCCGGAGGTCGGCGGCGAGCAGATCGGGGCGCTCCAGCGCGGCGAAGTGCCCGCCCTCGTCGAAACGGCTCCAGTGCACGATGTTGTCGTTGTCGCGCTCGGCGAAGACCCGGATGGTCTGGAAGTCGTCCGCGAACACCGCGACCCCGGTCCGCGCGTGGTTGACCTGCGGCTCGGCCTCGGCGCGCGCGTTCTCCAGGTAGCTGCGGCTCATGCCCGAGGCGGCGTTCGCGAACCAGTTCACGCTCACCTCCAGCAGGATGCTCTCCAGCGGCACGAGCGAGGTGCCGTTGCCGAAGGAGGTGAACAGCTCACTGTAGGCGAGGAGCCCGACCGGGGAATCGCTCAGGCCCACCGCGACGGTCTGCGGACGGGAGGCGTTCATCGCGTTGTAGCCGCCCACCGACTGGAACCACTGCATGTGCTCCAATCCCGCGTAGTCCTGCGGCTCGAGCTTCTCGAACTCCGCGGGGTCGCCCGACGGGAACGAGAACAGCTGCAGCACGTGCAGCCCGAGGAAGCCCTCCGGCGCCAGCAGCCCGAGCTCGCGCGCGACCATCGCGCCGTTGTCGGAGCCGTGGATGCCGTAGCTGTCGTAGCCGAGGCCGCGCATGAGCCGGTCGTACGCGGCGGCGACCTTCGCCACCGTCCACCCGGCGGAGGCGAGCGGCTGCGAGAAACCGTAGCCGGGGGCATCCGGGATCACGAGGTGGAACGCCTCCTCCGCGCGACCGCCGTGCGCCTCGGGGTCGGTGAGCCGGTCGATGAGGTCGAGGTAGTCGACGGAGGAACCAGGGTAGGTGTGTGCGAGCAGCAGCGGGGTCGCGTTCTCGTGCCGCGAGCGGATGTGGAGGAAGCGGATCGTCTGGCCGTCGATCTCGGTGGTGAACTGCGGGTGGGCGTTGAGCCGCTCCTGCGCGGCAGCCCAGTCGAACTCCTGCCACGCGGTCAGCGCCTCGCGCAGGAAGTGGTTCGGGGTGCCGGCGTCCCAGTCGTCGACGGGCGCGGTGCGGGGCAGGCGCGTGCGGGCGAGGCGGTCGCGGAGGTCGGCGACCTCGGCGTCGGAGACGTCGACGGAGAAGGGGCGGAAGGCGAGGGTCGTGGTGTTCATGTCTCCGACGATAGAAGCCCATTAGGCTGGATACGTTCCTAATGATTCGGCGACTTTCGGAGGCCTCATGGCGGACCCGACCGCACGGCTCCTGGCGCTGCTCGCCCTGCTGCAGACGGGTTCGGAGCGATCCGGCAGCGAGCTCGCGCAGCGGCTCCGCGTCTCACCCCGCACCGTGCGCCACGACGTCGGGCGCCTCCGCGAACTCGGATACCCGGTCGACGCCCGTCGCGGCTCCACCGGCGGCTACCGGCTCGGGGCGGGCGGCAAGCTCCCCCCGCTGCTGCTCGACGACGAGGAGGCGGTGGCGGTGACCGTCGGCCTGCGCGCCGCCGCCGGCATCGCGGGCATCGCCGACTCCGGCGCGAGAGCGCTCGCCAAGCTCGAACAGGTCCTCCCCTCGCACCTGCGCCCCACCGTCGACGCACTGCGCACGAGCGTCGACCGCGCGCCGGAGAACAACGACACCGACGCGCCAGACCCGGAGGTCGACGCCGCCGTGCTGCGGGCCGTCGCGGGAGCGATCCGCGACCAGGAGTGGCTGCGCTTCGACTACGACGGCCGCCCCGTGCTGGTCGAGCCGTACCGCCTGCTCACCTGGGTGCGACGCTGGTACCTCGTGGCCCGCGACCCGCAGACGAGCGAATGGGGCACGTACCGCGTGGACTGGATGGAGCTGCGGATGCCGACGCGCCGCCGCTTCGACCCGCAGCCGTTGCCCGGGGGCGACTACACCGCGTTCGCCATGCGCACCATCGCCGTGAGCGGCTGGCAGGTGCACGCGCGACTGCGCATCGACGCGCCCGCCGAGGCCGTGCTCGACCGTATCCACGCCGCGGTCGGCGTGGTCGAGCCGATCGACGAGGAACACTGCATCCTCGTCACCGGCGCCGACAGCCTCGACACGATCGCGGCCTACATCGGGATGCTGATGATGGACTTCACGGTCGAGTCGCCGCCCGAGCTGCTGCCCCGACTCCAGCTGCTGTCGGAGCGGTATGCCAGGGCCGTCGCGGGCTCCTGACCCCGGAGGTCAGGCCCCGCGCAGGCGCTCCGCGAGGTACGCGTGCAGGCCGTCGATCGGCACCCGCTCCTGCGCCATCGTGTCGCGGTCGCGCACCGTGACGGCCCGGTCGTCGAGCGAGTCGAAGTCGACCGTCACGCAGAACGGGGTGCCGATCTCGTCCTGACGACGGTAGCGGCGACCGATCGCGCCGGCGTCGTCGAAGTCCACGGCCCACGAGCCGCGCAGGGTGTCGGCCACCTCGCGCGCGAGCGGCGACAGGTTCTCGTTGCGGCTGAGCGGCAGCACCGCGGCCTTGACGGGAGCCAGACGCGGGTCGAGCTTGAGCACCGTGCGGGTGTCGGTGCCGCCCTTGGCGTTGGGCACCTGCTCCTCCACATACGCGTCGACGAGGAACGCCATCATGGCTCGCGTGAGGCCGAACGACGGCTCGATCACGTACGGCGTGTAGCGCTCGCCCGTCGCCTGGTCGAAGTAGGTCAGGCTCTGGCCGGACGCCTCGCTGTGACTGGAGAGGTCGTAGTCGGTGCGGTTGGCGACGCCCATGAGCTCGCCCCACTCCTTGCCCGCGAAACCGAAGCGGTACTCCACGTCGATCGTGCCGGCGGAGTAGTGCGCGCGGTCCTCCTCGGGCACGTCGAACTGCCGCATGTTCTCCGGGTCGATGCCGAGGTCGATGAACCAGTTCCAGCACGCCTCGACCCAGTGGTCGAACCACTGCGGGGCCTCGGCGGGCGGCGTGAAGAACTCGATCTCCATCTGCTCGAACTCGCGCGTGCGGAAGATGAAGTTGCCGGGGGTGATCTCGTTGCGGAACGCCTTGCCGACCTGGCCGATGCCGAACGGCGGCTTCTTGCGGCTCGCGGTGAGCACGTTGGAGAAGTTGACGAAGATGCCCTGCGCGGTCTCGGGACGCAGGTAGTACAGGCCGGACTCGTCATCGACCACGCCGAGGTACGTCTTCACCAGACCGGAGAACGCCTTGGGCTCGGTGTACTGGCCCTTGGTGCCGCAGTTCGGGCACGGGATGTCGGCGAGACCGTTCTCGGCCTTGCGGCCCTTGCGCGCCTCGAAGTCCTCGATCAGGTTGTCGGCGCGGAAGCGCTTGTGGCACTGCAGGCACTCCACCAGCGGGTCGGTGAAGGTGGCGACGTGACCCGACGCCTCCCACACGCGCTTGGGCAGGATGATGCTGGAGTCGAGGCCGACCATGTCGCCACGGCCGCGCACGAACGTCTGCCACCACTGGCGACGGATGTTCTCCTTGAGCTCGGTGCCGAGGGGTCCGTAGTCCCAGGCCGACCGGGAACCGCCGTAGATCTCACCCGCCTGGAACACGAACCCGCGGTGGCGGGCGAGGGCGATGACCTTGTCAAGACGGGACTGTTCGGCCACGGTGGCTCCAATGGTCGGATGCGGAGAACGCCCGTGAGCACGGGCATCCCCATTCTATCGGTGGTCGCAGCGCGCCCCCTGGCCGCGGTCGCCGCCGGAGAGTACCGTCCCACGCATGAGCACCACCGAGCGACAGCCCGCTTCCCGCGACGAGGACACCCGCTTCTTCGGGCAGCCCTGGCCCCTCGTGCACGTCTTCGGCGTCGAGATGTGGGAGCGCTTCAGCTTCTACGGCATGCAGGGCATCCTGCTCATCTACCTCTACCACTCGGCCACGCAGGGCGGTCTCGGTCTGCCCGAGGCCACGGCCGGCGGGATCCTCGGCGCGTACGGCGGCTCGGTCTACCTCGCGACGATCCTCGGCGCCTGGCTCGCCGACCGGCTGTTCGGCTCGGAGCGCGTGCTGTTCGTGAGCGCGATGGTGATCGTCGCCGGGCACCTCGCGCTCGCCCTGCTGCCGGGCTTCGTGGGCGTCGGGGTCGGACTCGTGCTCGTGGCGCTCGGCTCCGGCGGCCTCAAGGCCAACGCGACCGCCGTCGTCGGCACCCTCTACACCCCGGACGACGTGCGCCGCGACGCCGGGTTCTCGCTGTTCTATCTGGGCATCAACCTCGGCGCCTTCCTCGGGCCGATCCTCACCGGTCTGCTCCAGTCCACGCTCGGGTTCCACTGGGGCTTCGGACTCGCCGCGCTCGGGATGACGCTCGGCCTCGTGCAGTACGCGTTCGGACGGCGCGGGCTCCCGGACACGGCGCGCGAGGTGCCCAACCCCCTGCCCCGCTCGCGCTACCCGCTGGTGGGGATCATCGCGGGCGGCGCCGTGCTCGTCATCGCCGTGTGCGTGCTCACCGGGCTGATCCACGCCGACAACCTCGCACTCATCGTGATCGTCGGCACGATCGTCGCGGCGATCGCCTACTTCGCGGTCATCCTGTCCAGCCACCGCATCGACGCCACCGAGCGCTCGCGCGTCTGGAGCTTCGTCCCGCTGTTCCTCACCAGCGTGGCGTTCTGGTCGTTGTACCAGCAGCAGTTCACCGTGCTGACCGTCTACTCCGACAAGCGCCTGGACCGGAACCTGTTCGGGTGGGAGATGCCGGTGTCGTGGGTGCAGTCCATCAACCCGGTGTTCATCATCATCCTGTCGGGCGTCTTCGCCGCGATCTGGACCAAGCTCGGCACCCGGCAGCCGTCGACGCCGGTGAAGTTCGGGCTCGCCGCCATCATCATGGGCGCGGCGTTCCTGCTGTTCCTGCCGTTCTCCGGGGGCGGCGAGAACTCCACGCCGCTGCTGGCGATCGTCGGCATCCTCTTCGTGTTCACGGTCGCCGAGCTGCTGCTGTCCCCCGTCGGGCTCTCCGCCTCGACCAAGCTCGCCCCCGCGGTGTTCCACACGCAGATGGTGGCGCTGTTCTTCCTGTCGGTGGCGCTGGGCACGGCGATCGCCGGGTGGCTCGTGCAGTTCTACGACCCCGAGAACGAGGTGCCGTTCTTCTCGATCCTCGGCGGGATCGCGATCCTCGTCGGCGTCGGGATGCTGCTGAGCGTGAAGCCGGTGCTGCGCCTCATGCGCGGCGTGCGCTGAGCCGCGCCGTCACCCGGCGAGGGGCTCAGGCGGTGAACAGGTAGCCGCGCCCCGACTCGAAACCGGCGATCCGCAGACCGCTGCCGAGCAGACCCTCCATCTGCGCGCGCAGCCGCAGCCGCCACTCGTGCGCGGCCGCCGGGTCGGAGACCCGCATCGCCTCGATGTCGTCCGGGATCTCCAGGGTCTCCACGACGTCGCCGTCGGCCGGGGGCTTGGCGATGTCGGCCAGCGCCCACTCGACATCGAGCCGGTCGCTCTCATCGCCCGCGTCACCGCCGCCGAAGATGCCGTAGCGGTTCACGGAGTAGCCGGTGGCGCGGGCCCCGAGCACCGAGAAGAAGAAGTGCGCGTTGCGGGCCACGAGCGGGTCGAACACCCACGTGATGCGGCCGACGTCGCGCGAGAACGCCCACTGCCGCTGGTGCTCCTTCAGCTCGCGACCCCAGCCGCGGCCGCGGTACTCCGGCAGCAGCGCCGTGATGTGCGAGTGCATCGCCCGGCGCGCCGGTTCGCCGAAGAACGCGATGGACGCACCGACCATGCGCTCCTCATCGCCCTCGCCGTCGAAGAACCCGACGACGTAGTTGCCCGACTGCTGCAGGGCGCGGAGGGTGCCGGCATCGACCACGCGCTGCGGACCCCGGATGGAGTCGAGCAGGCCCTGCGCGTCGAGGATGAGTTCAACGGTGTCGAGGTCACGGATGGTACGCACGGCTCCAGTCTGCCCCTCCACGGCGGGTTCGCGGAAACCCGGGCGGGCCTCAGCGGTACGGGAACGCCTCTCCCCCGCCCGCGGCGAGCGCATCGGCGACGATGCGGAGGTGCTCCGACGCCATCTCGGGCGGCAGCGGGGGAAGGATCTCGTCCCAGAACGCGAGCACCGCGCCGCGCCCCTGCATCATGCCGGCGGGGCGCCCCATCGCCCACATGTGGAAGTGCGCGGAACCATCGTTCCAGCGTCCGAAGTGACAGCGGGCGACCCCGGGGACGCTCTTCACCGCCTGCGACACCCGCTGCAGCAGCGGGCCCAGCGCCGCGAGCACGTCATGCGGGGCGTCCTCGAGCAGCCAGTGCTCGCGCGGGGCGACGCCGCCGATGAACGGCAGGCCGCCGACGTCCCAGCCGGCGCGCACCTGCCAGAGGTCGTCGTGCCAGATCGTGTGCGGGCTCGGACCGCAGTGCCCGCACTCGCGCGGGTCGAGCTCCCCCACCCTCGGCTCCTCCGGCACCAGCATCGGCTCGAGCGGTCGCATCGTCACCGTCTCGAAGGCCCACGGCAGACCGTCGGCGATCGCCGAGGCGTCGAGCACCTCTCCGATCGGCAGTCGGCGGTGGAACGGGGAATCGGCCGGGTGCTGCGTGGGTGGGGCGTCGTCGCTCATCCGTTCATGCAACCACGGCGCGGTCCACCCGGTCACACGGCGCGCAGGGCGTCGCGGTCGAGCTGCGCGACCGCGGTCAGCCCGGCGAGGCCGAGGGTGATGTCGAGCTCGGCGAGCACGTTCCGCACCACCTCGCGCACCCCCTGCTCGCCCGCGATGCCGAGGCCGTACGCGTAGGGCCGGCCGAGCGCGACCACCGTGGCGCCGAGCGCGAGGGCGATCGCGACATCGGCGCCGCCGCGCACCCCGGAGTCGAACACGATCGGCACCCGCCCGGCCACCTGCTCCGCGATCGTCGGCAGCACGTCGAGGGTGGGCACGGACCGGTCGATCTGGCGTCCGCCGTGGTTGGAGATCCAGATGCCGTCCACGCCCGCGTCCAGCGCGCGCTGCGCATCGTCCGGGTGCACGATGCCCTTGAGGATGATCGGCAGCGTGGTCCACTCGCGCGCCTTCGCGAGGTCGTCCCACGTGAGCGCGGGGGTGGAGAACACGTCGAGGAACGTCTCGACGGCCGCCCGCGGCAACGGCGAGCGCAGGTTGTCGCGCAGGCGTCCGCCCTCGGTGAGGGCCGCGCCCTTCCTGGCGATGCTGAGCGCGGCGGCGACTGCTGTCGGGGTGACCTTCACCGCGGAGGCGTCGCTCTTCGGGGCGGCCGCCCGCTGTCGCACGAGCTCGCGGAACACGGGATCGCTGGTGTACTGCGCGATGCCCAGGCCGCGGGTGAACGGCAGGTAGGCGAGGTCGAGGTCCCGCGTGCGCCACCCCAGCAGGTGCGTGTCGAGCGTGACGACGATCGCCTCGCAGCCGGACGCCGCGGCGCGGGCGAGCAGGGAACGGTTCAGGTCGTCCGACGACGACCAGTACAGCTGGAACAGCCGTGACCCGGACGGCGCCGCGGCCGCCACATGCTCCATCGGGAGCGACGCCTGGTTCGACAGCGCGTACGGGACGCCGAGGGAGGCGGCGGCGCGGGCGACCGCACGGTCGGCGTCGGGGTGCGCGAGCTCCATGACCCCGAGCGGCGCGAGGATCAGCGGGCTCGTCCGTCGTGTCCCGAGGAACTCGACGCCGAGGTCGCGTTCGCTGACGTCGCGCAGCGGCCGCGGCCAGACCTGCCACCGATCGAACGCCGCCCGGTTCGCCGTCACCGTGTGCTCCGCTCCCGCACCCCCGGCGATGTACGCGAAGGCCTCGGCGCTCAGCGTCTTCCGCGCCGCCTCCTCCAGCGCGGCCGGGGCGACCGGGACGGCCGGTCGGGTGCCGCTGATCCCGGCGCGATAGATGTCGGACTGGGTACGCCGGGAGATGCCGCGGTGGGCGGCGGGATCGTCCGGAGCGACGCTGCTCGTGACCATGACCACATGCTAGCCACGGCCGAACGGCCCCGCACCGCGCACGGGCCGATAGCCTGGGCCGGTGGGTGCGAGCGACGACAGAGCCAGGAAGCGCCTCTCCCGCACCCCGCCCCGGTGGGCGATCATCGCGGTGCTGGCCTTCGCGGGCCTGTGTTCGTCGTTCATGTTCACGCTCGTCGTGCCGCTGCAGGCCGAGCTGCCGCAGCTGCTGAACGCCTCGCGCGAAGACACCACGTGGGTCGTCACGATCACGCTGCTCGTCGCCGCCGTCGCCACCCCGATCTCGGGCCGCCTCGGCGACATGTACGGCAAGCGCCGCGTGGTCATCGTGCTGCTCGCGATCCTGATCCTCGGCTCCGTGATCGCCGCCGTGTCCGGCTCGATCGTCGGCGTGATCATCGGTCGCGCCCTGCAGGGTGCCGTGACGGGCGTGGTGCCGCTGGGCATCGCGATCATGCGCGACGTGCTCCCGCCCGAGCGCCTGGGCACCGCGGTCGCCCTCATGAGCGCGACCATGGGCGTCGGCGGCGCGATCGGCATGCCCGTGGCTGCGCTGCTCGCGGAGAACGCCGACTGGCACATGCTCTTCTGGCTCGCCGCAGCGCTCGGCGTCGCCGGACTCGCGCTCGTGCTCGCGGTCGTGCCGGAAGACGTGCTCCGCTCCCCCGGTCGGCTCGACGTGCTCGGCGCCGTCGGCCTCGCGATCGGCCTCACCGGGCTGCTGCTCTTCGTGTCGCGCGGCGCCGAGTGGGGCTGGACGTCGCCCGTGACCCTCGCGTGCGTGATCGGCGGCGTCGCCGTGCTGCTGGTGTGGGGCTGGTACCAGCTCAGGACGAGGGATCCGCTGCTCGACCTGCGCGTGGCCGCGCGGCCCGCCGTGCTGTTCACCAACATCGCCGCGATCGGGATGGGCTTCGCCCTGTTCGCGTCGAACGTCACGTTCCCGCAGATGCTGGAGATGCCGGTGGTCGGCGGCGGCTTCGGGCTCGACATGGTCGCGGCCTCGCTCGTGATCATGCCGGCCGGCCTGGTGATGATGGTGATCTCCCCGCTGTCCGGCTGGCTGGAGCGCACCGTCGGACCGCGCCCCCTCTTCACCGTGGGCGCGATCGCGATCGTGCTCGCCTACGTGTTCGTGCTGCTGTGGTCCACGGCCGTGTGGCACGTGTTCGTCGCGAACATCTTCATCGGCATCGGCATCGGGTTCACGTTCGCCGCGATGCCGATGATCATCATGCGCTCGGTGCCGGCGAACGAGACCGGCGCCTCGAACGGGCTCAACGCGCTGTTCCGCTCGGTGGGCACCTCGACCGCCTCGGCCGTGATGGGCGGCGTCCTCGCCGCCATGAGCATCGACGTCGACGGGGTGGCCGTCCCTACGCGCAGCGCGTTCGAGGTGTGCTTCTGGCTCGCGATCGCGGCCGGGGTGCTCGCGGTCGTGCTGTCGCTGTTCATCCCGCGGCGCCGCGCCGCCGAGCAGCATCCGTCGCTGCCCGAGTGACGCCCTCGGCGCGACGCGTCAGTGGGTGTACTCCATCAGCTCGACGCCCAGCACACGGAACGCGTCGTGCGCGAGCCTCTCCAGTCTGTGCGCTGCGGGCGGGCCGGATCAATGGCGAATGCGACCCGATTGAGACCAGAGGACGTAGGTCACAACCCAGAATCCGGCATCGATTGCGAGCACGGACAGCAACTCGATCGATGCAGCCCAGAGCCCTACCGCAACGAAGAATCCCTGAAGGACGACGATCGGTGCGATGACAAGTGTCGCGAACAGCGCCGGCCTCATTCGTCTCCGTTTCATCGCTGGCAACTGAATCCAGTCGGCCCGACCAGCGGATAGATCCTCATCTGTCGGTTGTACGGGCATACCCCATTGGCGACGATGATTCCCACGATCATTGCGATCACAGCGGCACCGACGCCGCAACCGACACCGGCGGTGGTCGGCGCGAGCAGCGCACAGATCGCTGCGACCAACGCACCAGATGCGCCGGTCACCATTGCCTGTTGCTCGGCATTCGTGAGCTGAATGTACGGCCAGGGGTCAGCACCGCCAACCACCGTCGCCCTCATGAGGCCGCGGACCGCACTTCCCGCGGCCAGAGCCGTCGGAAAGACGATGGTCATCCCGGGCGCGAGCTCATAGGTGGAGACGACGCCATTGCGATCGATCTCCACCGACGAGGGTGCGTTCGTTTCTCGGAGTCCGTCGCGCAACTCTGCAAATGCCTCACTCAGTTCGGCGGGGCTTGCGCCAGCCTCTCCCAGAGACACAACCGCGAGGAACGCCTGCCCTTCGTCGCTGTTCAAGACCTCGCTCGGCACTGCAGCGAGATCAAACCGGTGCGCGTCGTGGTCGTAGGCGGCCACGAGTTGATTGATCCGCGATACAAGCGCATTGATCGATGCGTCCCCGCCCACCGCTCCTGCGGGAGGGGCACCTGCGACGCTACCGCTCGTTTTCGGCGTCGCCGCCACGTCTTCTCGCGCGCTGGCGGGCGACACCGTCGCGAGTGCCGTGCAAAGTACGACGGCAGCGCCGAGGAACATCTGCAAACCCCGCCTCATTGGTCGACCTTCCCGCTCGATCCCGGGACCCCGAAATCCGTTGAGCGCATGCTGATCTCCTTGAACTCTTCGGGCGTACCCGCATCGAGTTTGGACGAAGGGTGAGCGCAGTGGACCTGTAGAGTGTTACACGTCATGCGTCACATGTCTGTCCACCTTTCGGAGGACATGAGTGGCGGGTTCGTCGAGAGCTGCCCTGCCGGTCGCCTCAGTGGGTGTACTCCATCAGCTCGACGCCCAGCACACGGAACGCATCGTGCGCACGCAGACGGTGCGTGATCGACAGGTCGTCGAAGCACACGATGAGCGCGTAGCCGACGCCCGCGCGCGGCCCCGCCAGCACGCCCGCCTCGGCACGGACACCGCGGTCGCGGCCGGTCTTGTTCACGAACAGCAGCCCGTGCGCGTCGTGGTCGTGCGCGAACGGGTCGAGCCCGGTCGCGGAGGCCACCAGACTCAGGTCCTGGTTGAGGCTCAGCCACTCGGCCACCTGCGCGCTCACCGCGGCATCGACCACCTGGGAGTTGACGAGCGCGGAGAACAGCCCGGCGAACTCGCGCGCCGACCCCACCGCCACCTGCGGCGCGTCGTCGGGGCCACGGCGGTCGCGGAACCGGTCGAGCAGCGCGGTGCGGCGCAGGCCGAGCCCCTCGATGCGCTCGCGCACCCGGTCGTGCCCGACCTTCTCCAACAGGATGTTGACCGCGATGGGGTCGCCCGCGGTCGCGGCCAGCACCGCCAGATCTTCCAGCGGCAGCGCGGGAGCCCGCAGGTGCCGCCACAACCCGGACGACTCGACCGCGTCGACGCTCGCGCGCTCCACGATCTCGAGCGGGTCGAGCGCTCCGGACTCGAACGCCGCCGCGACCTCGATCAGCAGCGGGACGACCCCGAGCCCGCCGACGGGCATGGTGACGTGGTCGTCGCCCGCCAGGACATGCACGTGCGAGTCGAGGTCGACCACGTGCACCGACACCTGGGCGCCCGCATCGACCAGGCCCTCGAGAGCCTTGAGCGTGGCCGTGAACGATCGGCGGCCGAGGGCGGCCCGACGGGGCAGACGACGGCTCGTGCGCTGCTGCGAACGGCGCCCGCTCGATGACGCGGACGCGCCTCCCATCGACTCGGGGACCGGGGAGTTCCGGAACCCGTCGCCAGGCTCGAGTGCGGCCACGCGTGATCCTTCGGGAGGGGGCTGATCGGCATGCCAAGGGAGTCGCTCCCCAGCGGCAGGGCTATCGTAACCCCACCGCCGGGGGACACCTCACAGCCTGAGGAGAATGGTCACCAGATGGTCACCCGCGACGCCTCGGGCAGCCACAGGGCATCGTCCGGCGTCACGTCGAAGGCCTCGTAGAACGCGTCGATGTTGCGCACGATCTGGTTGCAGCGGAACTCGTTGGGCGAGTGCGGGTCGATCGTGAGCAGCCGCAGCGTCTCCGCCTCCCGGCTCTTCTGCTGCCAGACCTGCGCCCACGACAGCAGCAGCCGCTGCACGCCCGTGTAGCCGTCGATGACCGGCGCCTCCTGCCCACCCAGCGACAGCTCGTACGCCTGGAGCGCGATGCCCAGACCGCCGAGGTCGCCGATGTTCTCGCCGATCGTGAGGGCGCCGTTCACGTGATGCTCCGCGTCCAGCCCCTCAGGGACGAGCTCGTCGTACTGGGCGATCAGCGCCTTGGTGCGCTCCTCGAACGCGGCGCGGTCGGCGTCGGTCCACCAGTCCTGCAGACGTCCGTCGCCGTCGTAGCGGCTGCCCTGGTCGTCGAAGCCGTGACCGATCTCGTGTCCGATGACCGCGCCGATGCCGCCGTAGTTCGCGGCCGCGTCGCGACCCGCGTCGAAGAACGGATACTGCAGGATCGCGGCGGGGAAGACGATCTCGTTCATCGACGGGTTGTAGTACGCGTTGACCATCTGCGGCGGCATGTGCCACTCGGTGCGGTCGATGGGCTTGCCGACCTTGTCGATGTTGCGGTCGTGCTCGAAGGTCGCCGCGCGACGCACGTTGCCGAGCAGATCCTCGCGGTCGATCACGAGGCTGGAGTAGTCGCGCCACACCTCGGGGTGGCCGATCTTGGGCGTGAACGCGTCGAGCTTGGCGAGCGCACGCTGCCGGGTCTCCGCCGTCATCCACTCTAGCGTCTCGATGCTCTGCCGGTACGCCTCGATGAGGTTGCCGACGAGCTCGTCCATCGCGGCCTTCGCCGTCGGCGGGTAGTGCCGCTCGACGTACACCTTGCCGATCGCCTCGCCGAGCGCGCCCTCGGTGACCGAGACGCCGCGCTTCCAGCGCTCCCGGATCGTGGGGACGCCGGTGAGCTCGGTGCCGTAGAACGAGAAGTTCTCCAGCACCAGGTCGTCGGTCAGGTAGGGTGCGGCGGCGTGCACGACCTTGGCGCGCAGCCAGGCCTTCCAGTCGTCGAGGCGCTCGGCGGTGAGCAGCGCACCCAGCCCCTCGAAGAAGCTGGGCTGCGACACGACCACCTCGTCGAACGCGGAGGGGTTCGACGGCGTGACGGCCTCGCGCCACGGTGCGAGGTCGACGCCCGCGAGCTCCTGCAGCTCGTCCCAGGTCTTGAGGTTGTAGGTGGCGACCGCGTCGCGGCTGCGCACGTTGTCCCAGTGGTGGCCCGCGAGCTCGGTCTCCAGGGCGATGGAGCGTTCGGCCTGGTCCGCGGCGTCGGCGATGCCCGCCAGGGACAGCAGGCGCTCGAGGTGGGCGCGGTACGCGGCGCGCGTGTCGGCGAAGGTGTCGAGGCGGAAGTAGCTCTCGTCCGGCAGCGACAGCCCGGCCTGCACGAGCACCGGGATGTAGCGCTCCGGGTCTCCCGGGTCGCCGTCGACGTAGAGGCCGATCACCGCGGCGCGCCCGTCACGGTCGTACGCCCCCACGGTGCGCAGGAAGCCGGGGATGTCGGCGATCGCGTCGATCTCGGCGAGGGTCTCCGCGAGCGGCGCGACCCCGGCGGCCGCGATGCGGTCGGTGTCCATGAAGCTCGCGAACAGGTCGCCGATCTTGCGGGCGAGCGTGCCCTCCTCGGCGTCCTGCGACTCCTCGATGATCGTGCGGACGTCTTTCTCCGCCTGCTCGGCCAGCAGGTGGAAGGAGCCCCAGCGCGCCTTGTCGCCGGGGATCTCGGTGCGGGAGATCCAGGCGCCGTTCACGTGACGGTACAGGTCGTCCTGCGGGCGGATGTCGGGGCTGAACTCGTCGAGGGCGAGGCCCACGGGAAGCGCGTCGGTCATGCGCTCCAGCCTATGACGGGGGTCCCCCACGGTGTCGAGGGCGGACATGCCCGGGCACGGATCAGCGCGGCCGTCGCCCGAACAGCCGGCGACGCGGACGCGCGGGGGCGGCGGCCTCTGCCGACGATGCGACCCCGCGGGCGGAGCG
>NZ_SSDM01000039.1:0-431 GCF_004794375.1 Microbacterium sp. K35
GACGCTCTTCCGATCTCGGGTGCCGCCGCAGCCGATGCGGGCGCGCAGCAGCTCGTCACGGGCGCCACCCGGCTGTCGGCGGGCGTGACGGGCGCGCACCAGTACACGACCGGCGTGCTGGCGGGTGCCACCACGCTGAGCGACACCCTCCGCGCCGGAGTGACGACCTCGGTGCAGACGCTCGCCCATCCCGACACGAAGACCGCGCTGCAGAACGCCGCGACGGCCGCCCCCGGTCGATCGCAGCAACTCGCGGACAGCCTCGCCGGGATGCTCGCCGCCGACCCGACCAACGTGCAGCTGCAGCAGCTCGCGCAGCTCGCGGCCGGAGTCGATCAGGCCGTCGACGCCCTCGCGGCCCCGGCCGCCGCCGCACCCTCGCTCGCGCAGGGACTCATCGGCGCGGCCGACGGTGCCGCGCGCGTGACGGC
>NZ_SSDM01000387.1:0-11968 GCF_004794375.1 Microbacterium sp. K35
AGGGCGGCCTCCGACGCCGCGCGGGCCGTGGCCGCCCTGACCTTCTTCGTCTTCCGCGACGTCTTCGCCCGGGGCTTCTTCGGGCGCCCGGCGACGCGGTGGCCGAGGAAGCCGAGCAGGGCGGGCGTGAGGGTCACGGCGATCGCGACGGCCACCGCGACCGCGACCGAGGCGGCGATGCCCATCGTGGTGAGGAAGGGGATCCCGGCGAAGCCGAGGCCGATCAGCGCGATGAGCACGGTGACGCCGGCGAACACGACGGCGGAACCGGCGGTGCCGACGGCGCGCGCGGTGGACTCCTCGGGGTCGACGCCGTCGCGCACCTGATCCTGATGCCGCGCGACGATGAAGAGCGCGTAGTCGATGCCGACGGCGAGCCCGAGCATGAGCGCGAGCAGCGGCGTGGTGGACGAGACGGTGGCGAACGCGGTCGCGGTGAAGATGCCCGCCATGGAGATGCCGACGCCGAGGATCGCGGTGAGCAGCGGCAGCCCGGCGACCACGAACGAGCGGAACGTGACGATGAGCACGAGCAGGGCGATCAGCAGCCCCACGGCCTCGGTGAGCGTGACGCCCGGGATGGAGATCGCGAACAGGTCGCCGCCGAGCGACGTCTGGGCGCCATCGGGCAGCTCGGCGCCGAGGTCAGCGACCACGGCGCGCAGGGCGTCCTTCGTCTCGTCGGACACGTCGGTGGACTCGCCGTCGAACTGCACGCGCACGATCGCCGCGGTGTCGTCGTCGTTGATCATGCCGTCGACCATCTCGTCGTACGGCGAGGTCGCCGCCAGCACCTGGTCGAGATCGCCGAGGGCGGACACGGCGTCGTCGATGGGCTCGCGGTACGCGTCGTCGTCGATGCTGTCGCCGTCGGCGGCGACCACGATGAACTGCGCGTTGGTGCCGCTCACCTGCGGGAAGGAGCGGGACAGCTGCTCGAGGCCCGCCTGCGACTCCGTGCCGGGGATGGAGAACGTGTTGTCCGTGCCCGCACCGAGCACGACGGCACCCGCGCCGGCGATGCCGAGGGCGAGGAGCCAGGAGACCAGCACGCGCCAGGGGTGCCGAAACGACCAGCGTCCGAGGGACGACAGGAGTGTGGACACGGGTTCTCCTCGGTGGGGGTGAGCTGGATACACAGGTGTATCCAATACATAGATGTATCGTAAGGTGATCCGGCATCGCGATTCTGTGTGCCGGGTGTGAACACGAGGCGAACCGCACCGGGAGGGAACGCATGGCGGCAACGGCCACGCGCAGCCGTGAGAACACGAGGGCGCGCCTGCTCGACGCGGCGGCGCAGGTGTTCGCCGAGGTGGGCCTGGAGGGGGCGTCGGTCGAGGCGGTCTGCGAGCGCGCGGGCTTCACGCGCGGCGCGTTCTACTCCAACTTCGACTCCAAGGACGAGCTGTTCCTCATGCTCGCCGCGCGGGTGGCCGATGCCCGCGTGGCCGCCGTGCGCACGCGCGTCGAGCAGATGCGCGCGGAGGGCGAGCTCGGCGACGGGTGCGACCCGACCGACCTCGTGCAGCAGATCATGGAGCTCGGCAGCGACGACCGGCTCGGCGTGATGCTCATGAGCGAGATCCGCATCCGCGCGCTGCGCGATCCCGCGTTCGGTGAGGCTTATCTGGCGCAGGAGCGCGAGATGGGCGGCAGCATCGCCCGGATCGTGGAGGACATCGTCGAGGCCGGGTCGCTGCGGCTGCGCCTGCCCGCGACCGACGCCGCGCGCATGCTCATGATCATCTGGGAGGGCATGACCGTGCGCGGAGCGATGGCCGGCCGCGACGACGCCGAGCTGCGCCACTCCGGCGGCGAGGAGCTCGGTCGCCTCGTGGAACTGCTCGTCGAGTCCTAGCCCGGGTTCCGCGTCGCGAGCTCGTGGTGGCAGCGAGCCAGGCGGGCCAGCCACCACTCGCGCCGCTCGTCCGCCGCGGCCAGGCGCGTGAGTGCATCCGCGTCCGGGGTGACGCGCCCGACCGGGATCGCGCCGTCGACCGGGCGGAGGTCCGCCACGTCGTCGAGGAACAGCGAGCCCGTGCCGAGGCCGCAGTCGAAGCCGAGTGAGGGCAGCGCGGCCGCCAGCGCGGCGCCCTGTGACAGACCGACCGCGGTGTCGAGCGCGCTGGACACGACCGCCGGGAGTCCCGCTGCCGTCACGATCTGCAGCGCGTGGGTGACGCCTCTCAGCGGCTGCGCCTTGATCACGACGATGTCCGCGGCCCCGGCGCGGGCGACGGCGAGGGGGTCGTCCGACTTGCGGATGCTCTCGTCGGCGGCCACCGGGATGCCCATGTACTTCACGCGGGTGCGCAGTTCGGCCAGCTCGGGCACGGTCGCGCACGGCTGCTCGACGTACTCCAGGTCGTACTCCGCCAGGGCGTGCACCGCGTGCTCGGCCTCGTCCACGTTCCACAGCCCGTTGGCGTCGATGCGGACGCGCCCCTCCGGTCCCATGGCCTCGCGGACGGCGCGGACCCGGGCGACGTCATCGGCCAGCAGCTGTCCCGGCTCGGCGACCTTGACCTTCGCGGTGCGGCACCCGGGGAAGCGGGCGAGCACCTCCGGCACGCGGCCGGGCTCGACCGCGGGCACCGTCGCGTTCACGCCGATGCGATGGCGCACGGGGGCCGGTTGCGCGCGCCAGGCGTAGTCGATCGCGGCGGCGAGCCACGTGGCGGCCTCGGCGTCGTCGTACTCCACGAACGGCGAGAACTCGGCCCACCCCTCCGGCCCCTCGAACAGCAGCGCCTCGCGGGTGTCGACGCCGCGGAACCGGGTGTGCATCGGGAGGGCGACGACCCTGGCCGTGTCGAGCAGTTCTGCGAGCGGAGGGATCATGCCCTCATTCTGCGCTACGGGCCGCGCGGGGACGGATCCACGCGCCGACGACCCGGAGCGTACGCCGCACGAACACGTGCCATTGACAATGGTGTGTGACGCACAGTAATGTGATCGACATGAACGAGACGCTCGACACGCACCTGCAGGAACTGCGCCGCGGCACCGTGGTGCTGGCCTGCCTGCAGCTGCTCCGCACGGCGGGCTACGGCTACGGGCTGCTGGAAGAGCTCGAGCGCCGCGGCTTCGCGACCGACGCGAACACGCTGTACCCCCTGCTCCGCCGGCTGGAGAAGCAGGAGTACCTCACGAGCGAGTGGAACACCGACGAGGCACGGCCGCGCAAGTTCTACCGCACCTCGGAGGCCGGCATGCGCCTGGCCGACACCCTCACCGACGAATGGCGCGCGCTCACCGCCGCGATCGCCTCCCTCACCACCGAGGAGAACTGACATGACCGCCACTCTCACCGAGCGCTACATCAGCGCGACGATCCGCAGTCTGCCGCCCGAGACGCAGGGCGACGTGCGTGCCGAGCTCGAGGCGTCCATCGCCGACGCCGTCGAGGCCCGCATCGACCTGGGGGAGGACCCGCAGGAGGCCGAGCGCGCCGCGCTGACGGCGCTGGGGGATCCCGGAGCCCTCGCCGCGGGATACGCCGACCGCCCGCTGCACCTGATCGGCCCGCGGTACTACCTCGCCTGGTGGCGGCTGCTGAAGCTGCTGCTGATGATCGTGCCGGTCTGCGCGCTCGGCGGCGTGGCGCTCGGACAGACGATCGCGGGAGCCCCGGTCAGCGAGGTGATCTCCAGCGCCGTCCTGGCCACCGGGGGCACCATCCTGCACGTCTGCTTCTGGACCACGCTCGTGTTCGTCATCCTGGAACGGTCGGGCACCGACGCCGGGATGAAGTGGGACGTCGACCAGCTGCCCGAGGCGTCGGACGACGGCGTCGGCCGCAACGAGCTGATCGCCTCGCTCGTGTTCCTCGGGCTCGCGGTGGGCGCCCTGCTCTGGGATCGGTTCCGCGGCTTCGTGGTGGTCGACGGCGAGGCACTGCCCATCCTCGACCCCGGTCTGTGGCCGTGGGGGATCGGTGTGCTGTTCCTCCTCATCGTCGCCGAGGCCGTGTTCGCGATCGTCGTCTACCGTCGCCGCGGGTGGAGCACCGCGCTCGCCGTGGTGAACACGGTCCTCGCCGTGGCCTTCCTCGCCTGGACCCTGACCCTGCTCCTCACCGGCGACCTGGTGAACCCGGACTTCCTCGCGCACATCGTCGCGGCGGGCGGCGACGGATTCGCCGCCGGTGACGCCGAGGCCGCCGACGAGGGCGGGATCTTCCGCATCCTCGCCGTCCTGCTCGGATTCGGCATCGCACTGGGCGTCGGCTGGGACATCGTCGACGGCTGGCGCAAGGCACGCCGACAGGGGCGTTGACCAGGGAGTGCACCCACCCGGACCGGGTGGGTGCACTCCATGTCGCTCGGAGGCGGGGAATAGGCTGGGAGACGTGACCGATGCCTTCGTCTCCGACCTGTTCGACCCGTCCGAATGGGTGCTCGCGCCCGGCGCCGAGGACTACACCGACATCACCGCGCACGTGTCGCGCGACGGCGGTGTCGCCCGCATCGCGTTCGACCGGCCCGAGGTGCGCAACGCGTTCCGGCCGCACACGGTCGACGAGCTGTACCGCGCCCTCGACATCGCCCGGCAGGACGCCCGCATCGGCGCGGTGCTCCTCACCGGCAACGGCCCGAGCCCGAAGGACGGCGGCTGGGCGTTCTGCTCCGGCGGTGACCAGCGCATCCGCGGCCGCGACGGCTACAAGTACTCCGACTCCGAGACCGCCCTGATCGACGGGCAGTCGCGCGCGGCCGTCGGGCGCCTGCACATCCTGGAGGTGCAGCGCCTGATCCGCTTCATGCCGAAGGTGGTCATCGCGGTCGTGCCCGGATGGGCGGCCGGCGGAGGACACTCGCTGCACGTCGTGTGCGACCTCACGATCGCGTCGGCCGAAGAGGCGCGGTTCAAGCAGACCGACGCCGACGTGGGGAGCTTCGACGCCGGCTACGGCTCCGCGTACATGGCGCGACAGACCGGGCAGAAGTTCGCGCGCGAGGTGTTCTTCCTCGCCGAGGAGTACTCCGCGCAGCGGGCGTACGAGGCGGGCGCTGTGAACCGTGTGGTGCCGCACGCCGAGCTGGAGCGCGAGGCGCTGAAGATGGCGCGCACCGTGCTCACCAAGTCGCCCACCGCGATCCGCATGCTGAAGTTCGCGTTCAACGCGGTCGACGACGGGCTGGTGGGCCAGCAGGTGTTCGCGGGAGAGGCCACCCGTCTCGCCTATGGCACCGACGAGGCGGTCGAGGGTCGCGACTCGTTCCTGGAGAAGCGCGCGCCCGACTGGTCGTCCTTCCCCTGGCACTACTGACCGAGCACATCCCGGAGGCACGCATGACTGCCCTGATCCCGACCGACGCGGAAGACACGGGACAGCTGCGGGACGCACTCCAGCGGGCGCTCGACGGCGGCCCGGCGCTCGGCTTCGGCATGCTGGGCGGCGCTCCGGAGCACGTGGCGGACGGCATAGCGGCGGTCATCGCGACCTCGGGGTCGAGCGGCATCCCCAAGCGCGTGGCCCTGAGCGCGGAGGCGCTGCGGGCGAGTGCCGAGGCCACGGCCGCGCGCATCGGCGAGGGGCGGTGGCTGCTCGCGCTCCCGGCCGGTTACGTCGCCGGGCTCCAGGTCATGGTGCGCTCGCTCCTCGCCGGGACGGAGCCGCGGCAGATCGAGGGACGCTTCTCCCCGGTGTCGTTCGCCGAGGCGACGCTGGCCATGCTGCGCCCGGCGGGTGCGGCGGGTGTCCCCGAGCTGTACACCTCGCTCGTGCCCGCCCAGATCGCCACGCTGCTCGACGCGGCGGAGGACACCGCCGTGCGCGCCGCACTGCAGGCGTACCGGGCGATCCTCGTGGGCGGGCAGGCGCTGCCGGAGCCACTCAGGGAGCGCGCGGGCGACCTGGGCGTGCGGATCGTGCGCACCTACGGCTCGACCGAGACCAGCGGCGGCTGCGTGTACGACGGCGTGCCGCTCGACACGGTCGCGGTGCGGGTGGTCGACGGCGAGTTGCGCATCGCCGGACCCATGCTCGCGGAGGGCTACCTGGGCGACGGCTCGCTCACGGCTCGCACCTTCCTGCACGACGAGCACGGCATCCGGTGGTACCGCACGGGCGACCTCGGCCTCGTGGAGGACGGGGTCGTGCGCGTGCACGGCCGGGCGGACAACGTGATCGTGTCGGGCGGGATCAACATCTCGCTGGACAGGGTGGAGGGCATCGTGCGGCGCGTGCCGGGGCTGCACGAGGCGGTGGTGGTGCCGGTGCCGGACGAGCGCTGGGGTGAGGCGTCGGTGATCGTCGCGCCGCGGGGCGAGGTGCTGCGGCGCAGCGAGGCGGAACAGCTGGGGCAGGCGCGCGAGGCGGTGGCGGCCGAGATCGGCGCGCACGCCCGTCCCTCGCGTCTCGTCCTGGTCGACGAGCTCGCGGTGCTGTCGTCGGGGAAGCCCGACCGCGAGGCGATCCGCCGGTCGGTCGCGGAACTGCACTGAGGCGTCGCCCGCCCGCGGTCCTGCCAGACTGGGGCGCATGGCCACGTACACGCACGGACACCACGAATCCGTCCTCCGCTCGCACAACGTGCGCGACATCGCCAACTCGGCCGCGTACCTCCGCCCGCACCTCACCGCGCAGACGCGACTGCTCGACGTCGGGGCGGGTCCCGGCAGCATCACGGTCGACTTCGCCGGGGCGGTCGCACACGTCACCGCGACCGAGATCGACGAGTCGGCGCTGTCGCTCTCGCGCGACCTGGCGGCGCAGCGCGGCCTCGACAACCTCTCCTTCTCGGTGGAGGACGTGCACGCGCTGAGCTTCGCCGACGACACGTTCGACGTGGTGCACGCGCATCAGGTGCTGCAGCACGTGGCCGATCCGGTGCAGGCGCTGCGGGAGATGCGGCGTGTGACCGTGCCGGGCGGCCTCGTCGCCGCGCGCGATGCCGACTACGCGGGCTTCCTGTGGTTCCCGGTGCTGCCGGAGCTCGACCGGTGGCTCGACCTCTACCGCCGGGCCGCGCGTGCGAACGGGGGCGAGCCGGACGCGGGGCGGCGGCTGCTGGCGTGGGCCCGCGCGGCGGGCTTCCGCGAGGTCACCGCGACCGCGTCCACGTGGTGCTACGCGACCCCGGAGGGGCGCGACTGGTGGGGCGGCATGTGGGCCGACCGCATCCTGGAGTCCGCCCTCGCCCGGCAGCTCGTGGACGAGGGCTTGGCGACCCCGGCCGACCTGCGCGACATCAGCGAGGCGTGGCGGCGGTGGGCGGGCGACGGCGACGGCTGGTTCCTCGTGCCGCACGGCGAGATCCTCGCGCGGGCGTGAGCGGCGGATACATCGGCAGACGGATGTCTCGCCCGGCGTGCTCGCGTAGCGTGGGGGAGTGATCCGGCCGCTCTCCCGCACGGCGCTCATCCTCGACATCGTCGGGGCGGTGCTGCTGTTCGTCATCTTCACTCCGATGTCGGTGGTGTTCTACGCGCCGCCGGTCACCGGAGAGCCGGTCGCGGGCGCCGCGGTGGCGGCGGTCGTCGTCGCCGGGCTCCTGATGTTCGGCGCGGTGGCGATCGGCCGGCTGTCTCCCGGGCTGGCGCTCGTGGGCGCCTGGGCCGGCGCGATCGTCCAGATGCTCGCCGGCTTCGGGCCGCTGCCGATCGACCTCGCGATCCTGCTGGTGCTGTACGCCACGTCGGCCTGGGGGTCGCGCCGCGTGCTGTGGTGGGGCCTCGGCTCGGTGATCGTCGGCGGCGTGATCGCGGCGCTCTACATGGTGTTCGTCAGCGGGGTCGCGTTCGGCACCGGCACCGGGTGGGAGCTCGTGACGGGCGGCACGCTGCTGCTCGCGGCATCCATCATGGCCCTCGGCTTCGCGTGGGTGTGCGGTCTGCTGTGGCGCGTGGTGCTGCGATCGCGGCGCACCAGGGCGGCGCAGCTGCAGGCCGAGGCGCTCGCGGCGGAGGAGCAGGAGCGCGTGCGCATCGCCCGCGACATGCACGACATCGTGGCGCACTCGCTCGCGGTCGTGATCGCGCAGGCCGACGGGGCCCGGTACGCCGCGGCCGTGAAGCCCGAGATGGCGACCGAGGCCCTCGGCACGATCGCCCAGACGGCCCGCGGTGCGTTGAGCGACGTGCGGATGCTGCTCACCCAGCTGCGGCACCGCCAGGGCGACGGTCCGCAGCCCACCCTCGCGGATCTGGAGACGCTGTTCGCGCAGGTGCGCCAGGCAGGTATCGAGCCGCGCGTCACGGTCGACCCGATGCCGCCGGGGGAGCCGCCGGGGGCGATCCAGCTCGCGGTCTACCGCATCCTGCAGGAGGCCCTGACGAACGCGATCCGGCACGGCGACGGGGCGGTGGACGTGCACCTGGCCTGGCTCCCCGACCGCGTGGACATCCAGGTGCGCAACACGGTGGCGGCCGACGCCCCGCCGTCCGCACCGGGTGGGCACGGACTGATCGGGATGCGGGAGCGCGCGCAGCTGGTCGGCGGTAGTCTGCACACCGAGCGCCGTGGTGCGCAGTTCGTCGTCCAGAGCAGCCTGCCGATCGGAGCCTCCCAGTGATCAGAGTCGTGCTCGTCGACGACCAGGCCCTGTTCCGCGCCGGGATCCGCATGCTGGTGGCCTCGCAGCCCGACCTCGAGGTCGTGGGGGAGGCGGGCGACGGCAGGGAGGCGCTCGCGGTGGTCGCCACGACGCGGCCCGACGTGGTGCTGATGGACATCCGGATGCCGGTGATGGACGGCCTGACCGCGACCGCGGAGATCCTCGCCCGGCCGGAGCCTCCGCGGATCGTGATGCTCACCACGTTCGACCTCGACGAGGCCGCGGCCCGCGCGATCCGGCAGGGCGCGAGCGGCTTCCTCCTCAAAGACGCCGATCCGGAGTTCCTGCTCGCGGCGATCCGCACGGTGCACGCGGGGTCCAGCGTGATCGCGGCGTCGGCGACCCGCGAGCTGTTCGCGCACTTCGCCGAGGCGCCCCGCCCCGTCCCGCCGCAGTACGGCGAGCTGACCGAGCGCGAGCGGGAGATCTTCGCGCTCGCCGCGCGGGGTCTGTCGAACGCGGAGATCGCGGCGCGGGAGTTCCTGAGCGAGGCGACCGTGAAGACACACATCAGCCGGATCCTCACGAAGCTGGCGCTGCGCGACCGCGTGCAGCTGGTGGTGTTCGCTTTCGAGCACGGTCTGGCCTGAGCGCGACCGCGTCCTCCGCGAGATCATCCTTCCGATGTATCGGGATGCTCCCGATGGCCGACGCGGTGCCCTGGACGGCGGAAATAGCGTCGAGGACATGGAGATCACGACCAGCGACCTCGGGCTCGCCGCCCGCGTCCAGCACCTGAAGAAGACCTACGGCTCCGGTGAGGGCACGGTCCACGCGCTCGACGACGTGAGCGTCGGCATCCGCCGCGGCCAGTTCACCGCGATCATGGGGCCGTCCGGCTCCGGCAAGTCCACGCTCATGCACATCATGGCCGGGCTCGACAGCCCCACCGAGGGCCGGGCGTGGATCGGCGACACCGAGATCACGGGGCTGAGCGACCTCGACCTCACGCTGCTCCGCCGCCGCCGCGTCGGCTTCATCTTCCAGGCGTTCAACCTGGTGCCCACGCTCGACGCCCTCGGCAACATCCTGCTGCCGTTCGAGCTCGACGGTCGCCGGCCGAGCGCGATCGAGCGGGCCCGCATCGACGGCCTCATCGACACCCTCGGTCTCGGGCCGCGCCTCGGGCACCGTCCCCACCAGCTGTCGGGCGGCCAGCAGCAGCGCGTCGCGATCGCCAGGGCGCTCGCCACGGCCCCCGACCTCGTGTTCGCCGACGAGCCCACCGGCAACCTCGACTCGAAGACCGGCCGGGAGGTGCTGCGCCTGCTCGCCTCCGCGAGCCGCGAGCACGGCCAGTCCATCGCGATGGTCACGCACGACGCGATCGCCGCGAGCCACGCCGACCGGGTGCTGTACCTGGGCGACGGCCGCATCGTCGCCGACCACCCCCGCCAGACCGCCGAGCAGATCTCCGCGTACATGCTGGCCGCCGAGGTGACGGCATGACCGCCGTCGCGACCGTCGTCCCGGAGACCAGGGCGACCGGTCCTCGCCTGGGCTGGCTGCGCGACCGCGGCATGGGTGCGAGCATCCTGGTCGCGGCGCTGTCCGCCGCCTTCGGTGTCTTCCTCGTCGAGATCACCGCCTACATCGGCGCGGTGCTCCAGTCCGACCCGTTCATCGGCGACAGCGGCACCCTCGCCGTCGTCGTCGCGATCCTCTCGGTGCTGCTCACCGCGGTGGCCATGTACGTCGCCGCGATCGTCACGGCCAACACGTTCTCGACCATCATCGCCGGCCGCACCCGTCAGATCGCCCTGCTGCGCCTGATCGGTGCCACCGCGCGCTCGCAGCGCGGGCAGGTCGGACGACAGGGACTCATGGTGGGTCTGCTCGGTGCCGCCATCGGGCTCCTCGCCGGTCTCGCGCTCTCCGCAGCGGCCGTCGAGATCGGGGGACGGTTCGTCGCCCACTCCCCGACGGACTTCTCGCTCGCGCAGCCCGCGCTCGCACTCCCGGCGATCGGCGTCGCGCTCACGACGTGGGCGGCCGCGTGGGTGGGGTCGCGCCGCGTGCTCGCTGTCACACCCCTGCAGGCGCTGGGCGGAGCGGTCGAGCGCACGCACGACGAGGTCTCCGGTCGGACGGGGCGCCACGTGGGGGCGTGGGTGCTGCTGATCTCGGGCGCCGCGCTGCTCGCGGGCGGCGTGATCCTCGGGCTCGTGACCCCGCTCGGCGTGGTCGTGGCGTTCTTCGGCGGCATCCTGTCGTTCACCGGGCTCGCGCTCGGGTCGGTGCTGTTCATGCCGCCCGTGCTGCGGCTCGTCGGTCGCCTGTTCGGGTCGAGCGCGACCGCACGGCTCGCGGCCGAGAACGCCCTCCGCTACCCGGAGCGCTCGTCGCGCATGGCGATCGGCGTCGTGATGGGCGTGACCCTCGTGACCATGTTCGCCGTGGCTCTCGAGTCCGCCAAGCGCCTCATGATGAGCCAGACCACCGAGGAGATCCCGCCGGAGTTCTTCGCGCCGTTCGACGCCTTCGCGGCCATCATGATGGTGCTCGTGGCGGTGTCGGCGGTGATCGCCGCGGTCGGCCTGGTCAACCTGCTCACGATCGGGGTCGTGCAGCGTCGGCGTGAGCTGGGGCTGCTGCGGTCGATCGGCCTCTCCAACGGACAGGTGCGCCGCTTGGTGCTGCTGGAGGCGACGCACATCACGGTCGCCGCGACCCTCACCGGGCTCGTGCTCGGCGTGGCCTACGGCTGGATCGCGGCGCAGTCGCTGCTCGGCTCGGTGCCCACGCTGCCGGAGTTCACCCCGGCCGGCCTCGTCGCCCCGCAGGTGCCGTGGCTGCCGGTCGTGATCATCGTCGCGGCGACCGCGGTCCTCACGCTCGTGGCGGCCGCGACGCCCACGCGCCTCGCGACGCGCGTGGCACCGGTCGAGGCGCTCGCCGCGGACTGACGCCCCTAGGCTGGACGGGTGCCGTCGCCGTTCGATCAGTCCACGTATCAGGTCCGCCTCGACTGGGGGGTCGCCGGGCTCCGGCGGCTCGCGCCGTCCGACGTGATCGTGGTGGTCGACGTGCTGCGGTTCTCGTCCGTCGTGGCGGAGGCTGTCGCGGAGGGCGCCGAGGTCCCGCTGGCCGGAGCGCTCGAGTGGTCGCGCAACGGGGCGGCGGTCGCGGCCGCTGCTCCGGCCGAGGCCACGGTGCTGCTCGGCTCGCTGCGCAACGCCCGGGCCGTGGCCGCAGCGGTGCAGGCGGAGCAGGAGCGTCGTCAGGGCCGCACCTCGGTCGCGATCATCCCGGCGGGAGAGCTCGACGAGGCAGGGGAGCTGCGCTTCGCCGCGGAGGACCTGCTGGGGGCCGGAGCGATCGCGGCGGCGCTCACCGACCGCGGCATCGACCACACGGCACCCGATGCGGCCGTCGCGGCCGAGGGTTTCCGGGCGCTGCGGCGG
>NZ_SSDM01000388.1:0-876 GCF_004794375.1 Microbacterium sp. K35
CGACCGCCCCCGCCGCGCGCCCGACCGGGCAGCCCGCGACGCCGCAGGAGCGGAAGCTGCCGCTGGCCCCGGCCCTCCCGCCGGAGCAGACGGAGAGCGTCCCCGGCATGAAGGACAACGTCCTGCTGCGCGAGGCCCTGGCCCAGATCGAGGCCGGAGCGTCGAACGAGCAACTGCTCGGGGTGCTGCGGCAGGCGCTGCAGAGTCACCTGTTCATCCGCGTGAACGGCGACGCCAGGGAGCAGATCAGCGAGGGCAAGCCGCTCGCGGTCGCGGTCGTGCGCGACGGCGATCGTCAGTTCATGCTCGCGTTCAGCTCGGCGGCCGCGGTGCGCGACTCCGTGCAGCTCGAGGGTGACCCCTCCGCGACGTCGGCGGTCGCGCAGCCGTCCACCTCGGTCATGCAGCACGTGGTCGCGGGGGAGTTCGCCGGACTCATCATCGACAACGCCTCGGCGCCGCACCGCGTGGTGTTCCCCACGGAGCTGCTGGAGAAGACGCTCGAGCAGGCCGACACCGAGATGACGGTCAAGTCCCTGATCGCTGGCCCGCGCGCGCAGGACACCCCGGCGAAAGTGGGGGAGGCCCTCGCGACGACGCGCATGTGGGTGGCCGTGAACGACGGATCCGGAACCGGTCAGGTCGGCATCGCCGAGGCCCAGACCGCCGACGGCCGCCGGTTCCTGCAGCTCTTCTCGCACCCGCTGGAGGTCATCGCCCTGGGGCGTGGGGACCGGCCGCTGCCGTTCGAGCCGGAGCAGCTGGCGAAGGTGCTCACGAGTCACGCCGAGATGGCGGGCGTGATCGTGGACTCCGCCGGTCCGTCGATCGTGGTGGAGCGCGACGCCCTTGCACCGGTGCTCGTCCGCGCCGTGC
>NZ_SSDM01000389.1:0-18242 GCF_004794375.1 Microbacterium sp. K35
CGCTCTTCCGATCTTCGGTCACGGCGGATCGGCAGCGGGCGGAGGGGTCGTTCCGCACCGCCGTGACCGACGCCGCCGCGCAGGTCGCCGCGTCCGACCCGTGGACCCCCGGCGGGCAGGCCGCGCTCGTGGCGTACCGCGACGCGTTCGCCGCGCTGCTCGACGACCAGTTCCGCGCGGAGGTCGAGCAGGAGCGCGCCGACACGCAGCGCCGTCAGGGCGGGCAGTCCGGCGGGCAGCAAGATCAGCCGTCGGACGGCTCCACTCCTCCGCCGTCGACCGATCCGGGGACGGGCGGAGACACGCCGCCGGGAGACGGTACCGACGACCCCGTCGGCTGAACGACAGCACTAACGCACGGACCTGCTCGTTGCCTGTGAGACCATATCTCCAGGGGAGTGAAGAAAGTCCGGAGGGGGCGACACACTCGTGAGCAAGAAGGACGCGGCGGGCGACGTGTCCACCGGCGAGATCGCGATCCTGTCGGAGGGCTCGGTCACGCAGCGCCGACGACGCCGGTTCGCCGCGATCGTCGACGGTCTGGCGTGGAGCTTCGGCGTCGTCATCGCGATCGCCCTGCGGTTCGAGCTGCAGATGGACGCGGACTCGTGGATCGCCGCCGTCGTGCTGGCGCTCGTGGCCGGAGCCATCCAGATCGTGGTCGGGTACGCCACGGCCCTCTACCGCGGACGCTTCACCTACGGATCCTTCGACGAGGTCAGGACGCTCGCGCTGATCGTCGTGATCGAGGCGCTGCTGCTCTCGGTGGTCCTCATCCCGGTCGGCCCCCTGGTCGGCATCCCGCGCGGCACCCTCATGCTCGCGTTCCCGTTCGTCCTGCTGCTGATGTTCGGGGTGCGCTACGCCGCGCGGCTGGTGATCGAGCGCTCCCGCAAGCCGGGCGCCGACGCCGAACCCGCGCTCATCATCGGCGCCGGCTTCATCGGCGACAAGCTGCTCGCCAACATGACCACCGACCCGAACTCGCCGATCCGCCCCGTCGGGCTGCTCGACGACGACCCCGACAAGCGCAACCTGCGGCTGCGGGGCGTCGCGGTCGTCGGCACCACGCGCGAGCTCGCCGACGCGGCGCAGCGCACCGGCGCCAAGCTCGCCGTGATCGCGATCGCCCGCGCCGACAGCACCCTGCTGCGCACGCTCGCCGACCGGGCCGAGGCGGCCGGCCTGCGCGTGGCCGTCACGCCGACGCTGGAGATGATGACCTCCGGCGAGAAGGCGCTCACCGACGTGCGCGACATCAGCATCGAAGACCTCATCGGCCGGCACCCCGTCGACACCAACGTGGAGCTGATCGCCGGATACATCACCGGACGGCGCGTGCTGGTGACCGGGGCGGGCGGTTCGATCGGCTCCGAGCTGTGCCGCCAGATCGCCAAGTACGGCCCGCGCGAGCTGATCATGGTCGACCGCGACGAGACCGGACTGCAGGTCGCGCAGCTCGGCACCGCGGGGCACGGCCTGCTCGACACGAACGACGTGGTGCTGGCCGACATCCGCGACACCGACACGCTCGACCGCATCTTCCTGGAGCGGGAGCCGGAGGTGGTGTTCCACGCCGCGGCGCTCAAGCACCTGCCGATGCTGGAGCAGTACCCCGACGAGGCGTGGAAGACCAACGTCCTCGGCACGCTGAACGTGATCAACGCGTCCCGCCGGGTCGGCGTCTCGACGTTCATCAACATCTCCACCGACAAGGCCGCCAACCCCACGAGCGTGCTCGGGCACTCCAAGCGCGTGGCCGAGAAGCTCACGGCGTGGGCGGGGGAGGACACCGGCATGCGGTACCTCTCGGTGCGGTTCGGGAACGTGATCGGCAGCCGCGGATCGATGCTGCCCACGTTCCAGCGCCTGATCGCCGAGGGGCGGCCGATCACGGTCACGCACCCGCAGGCCACGCGGTACTTCATGACGATCCCCGAGGCGTGCCAGCTGGTCGTGCAGGCGGGCGGCATCGGCCGGGCGGGCGAGGTGCTGATCCTCGACATGGGGGAGCCGGTGTCGATCCTCGAGGTCGCCAAGCGCATGATCGCGATGTCGGGCAAGAACATCGAGATCGTGTTCACGGGGCTGCGTCCCGGCGAGAAGCTGCACGAGGAGCTGGTGGGTTCGCGCGAGAACCTCGAGCGCCCCTTCCACCCCAAGGTGTCGCACACGCGCGTCGACACCATCACGCCCGAGCGGCTCGACAAGGAAGGGTGGATGCGGCGGATGTTCTCGAGCCCCCGCGTCAACGACACCGTGACGATCGAGCCCGTACGCATCGGAAAGGCACCCCAGGAGTGAGCGAGCGGATCTACATGTCGTCGCCGGACGTCGGCGAGGCGGAGGAGCAGGCCGTCGTCGCGGCCATGCGTTCCGGGTGGATCGCTCCGCTCGGCCCCGACGTCGACGCGTTCGAACGGGAGCTCGCCGACCGCGTCGGGGTGGCGCACGGCGTTGCGCTCAGCTCCGGCACGGCCGCCCTGCACCTCGGGCTGCTGGCGATGGGCGTGCAGCCGGGCGATGTCGTGCTCACGTCGTCGATGACGTTCGCCGCGACCGCCAACGCGATCGTCTACACGGGTGCGGAGCCCTACTTCATCGACGCGGATCCGCGCACGGGCAACATGGACGCGGCGCTGCTGCGCGAGGCCCTCGCCGAGCTCCGCGCCGCCGGGGAGCGGGTCGCGGCGATCGTGCCGGTCGACCTGCTGGGCAAGGCCGTGGACTACACCGCGATCCTGGCGGCCGCGGAGGAGTACGGGGTGCCCGTGCTGTCCGACGCCGCCGAGTCGCTGGGCGCGAGCCACGCGGGTCGCGCGACCGGCAGCTTCGGCCGCGCCTCGGTCGTGTCGTTCAACGGCAACAAGATCATGACCACCTCGGGCGGCGGGATGCTGCTGACCGACGACGGCGAGCTCGCCCAGCACGTGCGCTACCTCGCGACGCAGGCCCGGCAGCCGGTGGTGCACTACGAGCACACCGACATCGGCTACAACTACCGCATGAGCAACCTGCTCGCGGCGCTCGGACGCGCCCAGCTCGCCCGGCTCGACGCGATGATCGCGCGCCGCCGGGAGATGCGGGAGCTGTACAAGGAGCTGTTCGCCGATGTCGACGGCGTCGAGGTGTTCGGTGCCGATGGTGACGAGCACGACAACGTGTGGCTCACGTCGATCCTGGTCGACCCCGACGTCACGGGCTGGGAGCCGTCCGAGCTGGCCGCCGCCCTGACCGCCGACAGCATCGAGAGCCGCCCGCTGTGGAAGCCCATGCACGCGCAGCCCGTGTTCGCCGACGCCAGGCGCAAGAGCAGCGGCGCGTCGGAGCGGCTGTTCGCCCGCGGTCTCACGCTGCCCAGCGGCTCGGCGCTCACCGACGCCCAGCGCGAGCGCGTGGTCACGGCCATCCGCGGCTTCCTGGACCGATGAGCGCGCGGTTCCGCCCGTACGACGCGGTCAAGCGCGCGCTCGACGTCGTGGTCTCCGCGGTCGCCCTGGTGCTGCTGTCGCCGGTGATCGTGGCGACGGCCGTGCTCGTGGCGGTGCGACTCGGGCGGCCCGTGGTGTTCGCGCAGCCGCGACCGGGGCGCGACGGCCGCCTCTTCACGCTCTACAAGTTCCGCTCGATGCGCCCGGTCGACCCGGCGCGCGGGTGGGTGACCGACGCCGAGCGCCTCACGCCGTTCGGGGCCCGGCTGCGCTCGACGAGCCTGGACGAGCTGCCCAGCCTGTGGAACGTGCTGCGGGGGGACATGAGCATCGTCGGCCCGCGGCCGCTGCTGGTCGAGTACCTCGACCGGTACACGCCGGAGCAGGCACGGCGGCATGAGGTGCGCCCCGGCATCACCGGGCTCGCGCAGGTGACGGGACGCAACGCGGTCACGTGGGAGAGCCGGTTCGCGCAGGATGTGCGGTACGTCGACCGGCGCAGTGTCGGGCTCGACCTGCGGATCGTCGTCGCGACGGTCGGCTCTGTCGTGCGCCGGGACGGCATCTCGGCCGACGGGCACGTGACCATGAGCAGGTTCGGAGAGACGCATGACTGAGCGGATCGTGGTGCTGGGAGCGGGCGGCTTCGGTCGCGAGACGCTCGACGTGCTGGCGGCGATGATCGCGGCCGGCGCGGACCTCGAGCTGGTCGGCGTGGTCGATGCGGGACCGCGGGCCGTGGAGCTGGAGCGCCTCGCCGCGCGCGGGGTGCGCTTCCTCGGCGGGGAGGACGAGTGGCTGCCCGCTGCGGACGGCGACGAGCGGTTCGTGGTCGCGATCGGCGCGCCGGAGATCCGCCGCCGGGTCGCGGAGCGGCTGCGGGCGTCGGGGCTGCGCGCCGCCACGCTGATCCATCCGAGCGCCGTGATCGGCACGCAGGCGCAGGTCGGGGAGGGCGTGGTGATCACGGCCGGCGTGCAGGTGTCGACCAACGTGACCCTCGGCGACCACGTGCACCTCAACCCCGCGTGCATCATCGGACACGACGCGGTGCTCGCCGAGCACGTGTCGGTCAACCCCGGCGCGATCGTGTCGGGCAACGTCACCGTCGAGACCGGCACGCTGCTCGGCGCCGGTTCCGTGGTGCTGCAGGGGCTCACGGTGGGCGCGGGTGCCACGGTCGGCGCCGCGGCCTGCGTCACCAGGGACGTCGCCGCGGGGACCACCGTCGTCGGGGTCCCGGCGCGCGTGCAGGCGAAGGACACCGACGCGTGAGGGTCCTGATCGTCTCGCAGTACTATCCGCCGGAGGCCGTGCCGCTGCCCGCCGACCTCGCGCACGGCCTCGCCGAGCGCGGGCACCGGGTGAAGGTGCTCACCGGGTTCCCGAACTACCCCACCGGAACCGTGTTCCCCGGGTACCGCCAGCGGTGGCGCACCATCGAGCGCGACGGAGACGTGCAGGTGTGGCGGGTGCCGCTGTACGCGGACCACTCGCAGAGCGCCGTGCGCCGGCTACTCAACTACGCGTCGTTCGCGCTCAGCTCTGCGACCGCGCGACGCCTCTCCCGCGGGGCCGACGTCGTGTACGTGTACGCCACGCAGATGACGGCCGGCTTCGGGCCGTGGCTGTGGCGCGTCACCGGGGGCCGCCCCTACGTGCTGCACGTGCAGGACCTGTGGCCCGACTCGATCGTGGGCTCGTCGATGGTGACGGGCGGCACCAAGGCCAGGGTCGTGTCGGGAGCCCTGGGGCCGTGGCTGCGCAGCGCCTACCGCCGGGCGGGCGCCGTGATCGGGATCGCGCCGACCATGGTGAGCACGCTCGTGTCGCGCGGGGCTCCGGCCGCGCGCACGCACCTCGTGTACAACTGGGCCGACGCGGGCGAGCCGGTGACCTCCGCGCTCCCGCCCGCCGACGAGCACCGCGCCGCCGTGGTGTACGCGGGCAACGTGGGCGACATGCAGGACCTCGCGACCGCGGTGCGCGCCGCCCACGCCGCCGCCGACGCCGGGGTCGTGCTGACCATCGTCGGTGACGGCGTTCTCAAGCCCGAGCTGCGGGCGCTCGCGGACGAGCTCGGTGCCGACAACGTGCGCTTCCTCGACCCGGTGCCGCGCGAGCGCATGGCGGAGGTGTACGCGGCCGCCGACTACGCGCTCGTGTCGCTCAAGGACATGCCGGTCTTCCGCGGCACGATCCCGTCCAAGCTGCAGGCCGTGCTGTCGGCCGGCCTCCCGGTCATCACGACCGTGCAGGGCGATGTGCGCGCGCTCGTGGAGGGTGCGGCGGCCGGGCTGACCGCCGATGCCGAGGACGTAGGCTCGATGGCGGACGCCTTCCGCGCCGCCGCCGCCCTTCCCGCCGAGGAGCGGGCCGCGATGGGCCGCCGCGGCCGCGACCTGTACGACACCAGCTTCTCCCGCGAATCCGGGATATCCACGATCGAACGGCTGCTCACGGCAGCGGCGAAGGGAACGGGCACACGATGAGCGACTCCTACAACGGCGCGCGGGTCCTGGTCACGGGCGGCACCGGCTCGTTCGGGCACACCGTGGCGCGCAAGCTGCTCGAGCGCGACGTCGCCGAGATCCGCATCTTCAGCCGCGACGAGGCCAAGCAGGACCTGATGCGGCACGAGGTGCGCGATTCCCGGCTGCGGTTCTACGTGGGCGACGTGCGCGACTACGACAGCGTGGAGCGGGCGACCCGCGACGTGGACTTCATCTTCCACGCGGCCGCGCTCAAGCAGGTGCCCTCGTGCGAGTTCTTCCCGATGGAGGCCGTGCGCACCAACGTGCACGGCAGCGAGAACGTGGTGCGGGCCGCCGACCGCAACGGCGTCTCCTCGGTCGTGGCGCTCAGCACCGACAAGGCCGTGTACCCGGTGAACGCGATGGGCATGTCGAAGGCGCTGATGGAGAAGGTGGCGCAGTCGCACGGGCTCAACAACCCCAACACCGCCACCACCGTGTCGTGCGTGCGCTACGGCAACGTGATGTACTCGCGCGGCTCCGTGATCCCGCTGTTCATCCGCCAGCTCCAGTCGGGCGGGAACATCACGGTCACGAACCCCGACATGACCCGGTTCATGATGTCGCTCGCGCACTCGGTCGACCTGGTCGAGTTCGCGTTCCGCAACGCGCAGCAGGGGGACCTGTTCGTGCGCAAGGCGAAGGCCACCTCGATCGGGAACCTCGCCCAGGCCGTGCTCAACCTGTTCCGCTCCGACGCGAAGGTCGAGGTGATCGGGACCCGTCATGCGGAGAAGCTGTCGGAGGCGCTCGCCACGCGCGAGGAGCTGTCGCGCGCGCGGGACATGGGCGACTACTTCCGCGTGGTGGCCGACAACCGCGACCTCAACTACAGCGTGTACTTCGAGGAGGGCGACGTCGCCCAGAGCCGCTTCGAGGACTACGACTCGCACACGGTCGAGCAGATGTCGGTGGGCGAGGTCGAGGAGCTGCTGCTGACGCTGCCCGAGGTGCGCGCCGAGCTGCGGGCCGCGGGACTGCCGGAGACCCGCGGGACGCAGGCGTGACCCGGTTCGCGGTCACCGGGGCCGGCGGGTTCCTGGGCTGGCACCTGCTCGGCGCGCTGCTCGAGGCGGGCGTCGAGGTGGCGCCGATCGCCCTCGGTGCGGGCGTCGATGCGGCCGCCGCGACCACGGCGGTCGACGGTGCCGACCGGGTGATCCACATCGCCGGGGTCAACCGCGGCACCGACGAGGAGGTCGGCGACGGCAACCTCGCATTCGCCGAGCAGGTGGCCTCCGCTCTCCGGACCGCCGCGAACCCGCCACCCGTGGTCGTGTTCGCGAACTCGATCCAGGCGGGCAACGGCTCGGTGTACGGGGAGGCGAAGGCCCGCGCGGCCGGGGTGCTCTCCGCGGCGGCGGCCGAGATCGGCGCGGAGTTCGTCGACGTGCGGCTGCCCAACCTCTTCGGCGAGCACGGCCGTCCGTTCTACAACGCCGTCACCGCGACGTTCAGCCACCTGGTCGCCGCGGGGGAGAGCCCGGTGGTCGAGCAGGACAGGGAGCTCACGCTGCTGCACGCGCAGGACGCGGCCGACGTGCTGCGCGGCGCGGTGCCGGTGGCGGGGATGGCCGGGCGCGAGCGCCACGAGACCGTGTCCGGGCTGCTCGCGCGGCTGCATGGATACGCGGAGCTGTACCGCCGCGGCGAGATCCCGAGCGTCGCGGACGACTTCGACCGCGACCTGTTCAACACGTACCGCTCGTACACGTTCCCGGCGCAGTCGCCGATCGACCTCACGCGGCACGCCGACGCCCGCGGCTCGTTCTTCGAGATCATCCGGTCGCACGGGGGGCCCGGACAGTCGTCGTTCTCCACCACCGTGCCCGGCGTGACCCGCGGCGACCACTTCCACCGCCGCAAGATCGAGCGCTTCACGGTGCTGCAGGGGCGGGCCCGCATCTCGCTGCGCCGCCTGTACTCTGAGGAGGTCGTGTCGTTCGAGGTCTCGGGCGAGGCGCCGGGCGCGGTCGACATGCCGACCCTCTGGGCGCACAACATCACCAACATCGGGGACGACGTGCTCTACACCTCGTTCTGGACGAACGACATCTTCGACCCCGCGAACCCCGACACGATTGCCGAGGCAGTGTGACATGGCCGACAAGCTCAAGGTGATGACCGTGGTCGGCACCCGACCCGAGATCATCCGCCTCTCCGCCACGATCAAGATGCTCGACGAGCACACCGACCAGGTGCTCGTGCACACGGGGCAGAACTACGACTACGAGCTCAACGAGGTGTTCTTCGAAGACCTCGGCCTGCGCCGGCCCGACCACTTCCTGGAGGCGGACACGTCGTCGCTCGGGGCGGCGCTCGGCTCCATCCTCGCGAAGACCGAGGAGGTGCTGCGCACCGAGAAGCCCGACGCGTTCGTGGTGCTGGGAGACACCAACAGCTGCATCTCGGCGGTCATCGCCAAGCGGCTGAAGGTCCCGGTGTTCCACATGGAGGCCGGAAACCGCTCCTTCGACGAGAACGTGCCGGAGGAGACCAACCGCCGTCTGGTCGACCACGTCGCGGACTACAACCTCGTCTACACCGAGCACGCGCGGCGCAACCTGCTCGCGGAGGGGCTGCATCCCTCGCGCATCCTGCTGACCGGCTCGCCCATGCGCGAGGTGCTGGCGCAGAACAGGGAGCAGATCGACGCGAGCGACGCCGTGACCCGTGCGGGCCTGGAGCCGGGGGAGTACTTCCTGGTGAGCCTGCACCGCGAGGAGAACGTCGACAACCCGGAGCGCCTGCGCGCCGCCGTCGACGCGCTGCACGCCCTGAGCGCCGAGTACGGGCTGCCCGTGCTGGTCTCGACCCACCCCCGCACGCGCAAGCGCCTGGAGGCCCTGGGCATCGCCGAGAGCGACGACGTGCGCTTCCACCCGCCGTTCGGCTTCCACGACTACGTCAAGCTGCAGCAGGACGCGAAACTCGTCCTGTCGGACAGCGGCACGATCAGCGAGGAGTCGAGCCTGCTCGGCTTCCCCGCCGTCACGCTGCGCGACTTCATCGAGCGGCCGGAGGCGATCGACACCGGGGCCATCGTCACCGCGGGCATCGAGCCCGAGCGCGTGCTCGCCGCCGTGCGGGTCGTGCTGGACAGGGCGCGTCGCCCGGAGACCCCGGCGGACTACCGGATCGAGGACACGGCGCAGCGCGTGGTGAGCTTCATCCACGGCACGGTGCCCTCGCACCGGCGCCGCCTGGGACTGCTGCCCGCCGACGCCTGAGCCGTGCCGCGCTAGGCGACGGGCGGCGCCTCGGGGCGCGGCCGCCGCGACAGGTGGTAGTAGCTCGCCCACCACACCACGGCGTTGAGCGCGGAGATCGCCGCCATCGACCACGTCGCACCGGGGATGCCCCACACCTGCGCGCACGCGAGCACCACGAACGGCCGGGGGATGCCCACCGCGAGCCGCAGTGCCAGGCTGCGACCCCCGGCGAAGGCCACCCGGTGCCCGGAGTTGGCGACCGCGCCGATCAGGGCGAAGACCGCCTCCAGGCTCAGCGGCAGCAGGGCCAGGCTCGCGAGCTGCCACGTGTCGCCGAGCAGCTGCTCGCCCCACGCGTCCGGCAGGAACTGCAGCGCGACCAGGAACGGCGCGAGCACCGCCACCTGCAGCAGCGCGACCCGCAGCGCCGCGCGGATCTGCCGGCCCTGCACGTCGTCGCGGCGCGACAGGAACGGCAGCAGGAGGGAGCGGACGGTCGTCGCGATCAGGTTCAGCGGGCCGAGCAGCGTGCCCGCACCGCGCACCGCGCCCAGCACCCGTCCGTCGGACACGAGGCCCAGCAGCCCGGTGGTGAACAGCGCGCCGCCCGAGCCGACGGCGTAGTCGAGCGCGAACAGCCCGCTCACCCTGGTGTCGGCGCGGTGCCGCGACCAGCCGGGGAGGACGGGGGTGCGCGCGACCGCCATCAGGACGTAACCGGCCAGCGCCCCGCTCGCGGCCCACACCACGAACACGACACCGGCGTCGAGATGCCCGGCGATCGACAGCACCGCGGCCGCGATCGTCAGCACCGACCACGCGGTCGTGGCCACCATCGCCCGACCCGCGGCGCCGGCGGCGGAGTCGAACGTGCGCAGGAAGTCGAACACGATGAGGCCGTGGAACGCGACCCCCAGCACCACCAGGAACGTGTTCGCCGTCACGAGGCCCCACACCACCACGACCACGGCCCCCGCCAGCGCGACGAGCGAGGCCCGCCGGAAGCTGCGGTCGAACGTGTCGCGGTCGGCCGGACGGGACAGGGCCGAGTCGGTGAGCGCGGACCGGATGAGCCCCGACCCGAACAGGTACGCGACCATCGCGAGCGAGAACGCCGCGAACACCGGGACCGACGACGCCCGGGCGACCGTGATCGACAGCGCCAGGCTCGCCAGACTGACCATGCCGTTGCCGCCGACCGCGAAGATCAGGCGGCGGCTGCCGGGCAGGCCGGGGAGCAGGCGTGCGGCCACGGGTGCCTAGCCGTCGGTGCGCAGGGCGGTCAGCGCGTCCTGCAGGGCCGTGCAGACCTCGGCGACGGCCGCATCGTCGAGCCGCGGGAAGGTCGGCAGGCTGATGCCCTCGCGCGAGATCGCCGCCCCGATCGGGGTCTGCGCGCGCTGCGCCTCGGGCACGAACGGCATGTCCTGCACGAGCGGGAAGACCGGTCGCGACTCGATGCCGCGGTCCGCGAGCGCCGCGATCACCGCGTCGCGCTCGGCCGCGGAGCGTCCCACCAGGCGCACGGAGTAGATCCACGGCGTCGGCGAGGCCCCGGGGGCGGTGTCCTGCGCGCGCACGCGGTCGTCGCCGCTCAGGAGGCGCTCGTACTCGGCGACCACGCGGCGGCGCTGCGCGATGAGCTCGGGGGCGCGCTCCAGCTGGGCGGTGAGGATGGCCGCGGCGACGTTGGTCATGCGGTAGTTGTAGCCGACCATGTCGTGGAAGTAGCGCCGCGTCGGGTGGTTGCCCTGGTTGCGCAGCTGGAGGACCGCGGCGTGGAAGTCCGCGCGGGGCGTGGTGACCGCACCGCCCTCGCCGCTGGTGATGACCTTGTTGCCGAAGAACGAGAACGTGCTGATGTCGGCCAGGGACCCTGCCGCCCTGCCGCCCCACGTCGCCCCGAGCGATTCGGCCGCGTCGGCGATGAGCACGAGGTCGTGCGCATCGGCGATCCGGCGCAGCGCGTCGTAGTCGGCGGTCTGCCCGTACAGGTCGACCGCCAGGATCGCCCTGGTGCGCGGGGTGATCGCGCGCTCCACGGCCTCCGGGTCGATGCACCAGGTGTCGTCGCGCACGTCGACCACGACCGGCGTGGCCCGCACGTAGTAGACGGCGTTGAGCGTGGCCACGTAGGTGAGCCCGGGGATGACGACCTCGTCGCCCTCGCCGATGCCCGCGGCGAGCAGCGCGAGGTGCAGCGCGGTCGTGCCGTTGTTGCACACGGCCGCGTGCGGGGCGCCGGTGAGCTGCGACAGCAGTTCCTCCGCGCGCTCGACGTACGCGCCGCGGGACGAGATCCAGCCGCTGTCGAACGCGTCGAGCAGGTACCGGCGCTCGAGGTCGCCGAGGTCGGGTTCCGAAACGGGGATCATGCGTGGTCGCCTCTCGTCAGGTGCTGCGGCTTGTCGCCGCGCCCGCCCGCCCAGGCGAACACCTGGTCGTACTCCTGCGCCATCTGCCGCCAGGTGCGCGCGCGCAGCTCCGCGCTGAGCGGACGGAGCCGGTCGACGAACGCCGCGTGGTCCGCGGTCGCCTCCCGGATCGCCGCGACCAGCTCGTCCGGGGCGTCGGGATCGAACGTGGGGGCGGGAAGGCCGAGCGTCGCGAGCTGGGCGGTGATCGGGGGGATGCGGCTCGCCACGAACGGCAGCCCGCGCACGATCGCCTCGAACACCGGGCCGCTCGCCGCCTCCCACCGCGTGGGCATCACGAGCAGGTCGGCGGCGGCGTACTCCGCCTCCAGGCGCTCGGCGTCGACGAAGCCGAGCCACTCGATGCGGTCGGCGACGCCCAGCTCGGTGGCCAGCGTGCGCAGCTGATCGCCCTGCGTGCCGTCCTCCGCGCCCGTGAACACCGCGACGGCGCCCGGGAGCTTCGGGAGCGCGCGCACCAGCACCTCGTGGTTCTTGTGCGGCGTGACGAAGCCGGGCAGCAGCAGCCGCAGGGCGCCGCCGTCCGGCAGGGTGCGATCGGTCCAGGGCCCGCTGTTGAGCACGGGCAGCGGGATGAGGAAGGTCTTGTCCGCCGCGGCCGGGAACCGCTCGATCAGGCTGCCGTACGGGTGCGCCCAGCTGCAGATCACGGCCGCGGCGCCCTCGACGTTGCGCGCGATGATCTCCTGGTCCATGGGCGAGGCCAGCCCCGGCTCGAACACCCGCAGGTCGTGCACCGTCACCACGCTGCGTCCGCCGCCCAGGGGGACGCGGTGGAACGGCTGCCACACCACGCCGTCGCCCAGGGCGCTGGAGGTGGAACGCGCCCGGACGGCACGCACCCGCCCGATCAGCAGCTGCGCGAGCCGCGACGATCGAGGCACCAGGCGTCGTAGCGCCTGCTGCCACCGGCTGGTGGCGCTCAGCGCCACCGTCACCGGGACGATGGCCGAGGTCAGCGAGGGGAGGCGTTCGGCCCAGGCGTCGGCGGCCTCGGCGTTCACCAGACAGCGGAAGCGGACGTCGGCGGCCTCGAGGCCTTCCGCGACCCCCGCCGCCACCACGCCGACGCCGCCCGAGCTCGGGCTGACCGAGGTGAAGTCGAGGGTGAGGTCGGGCACGCTCAGATGTCCACCCGCACGTGCTTGCCGGCCTTCTCGTCGCGCACCTGCTCCAGATCGCCGTCGACCATGCGCTGCACGAGACCGGCGAACGTCGTGGTCGGCTTCCAGCCCAGCTGCCGCTCCGCCTTGGAGTAGTCGCCGATCAGCGCGTCGACCTCGGAGGGGCGCTCGTACCGCGGGTCGGTGCTGACGTAGTCCTCCCAGTTCAGGTTCACGTGCTCGAACGCCGCCTGCACGAACTCGCGCACCGTGTGGGCCTCACCCGTGGCGACCACGTAGTCGTCCGGCGTGTCCTGCTGCAGCATGAGCCACATGGCCTCGACGTACTCGGGCGCGTAGCCCCA
Organism: Microbacterium sp. K35; assembly: GCF_004794375.1. Classification (NCBI taxonomy): domain Bacteria; kingdom Bacillati; phylum Actinomycetota; class Actinomycetes; order Micrococcales; family Microbacteriaceae; genus Microbacterium; species Microbacterium sp. K35. The sequence goes on from NZ_SSDM01000389.1 coordinate 13,081, forward strand.
GTCGCGGACCGCGTCGAGGTTGCCGAGCACCAGGCGGTCCTGCACGCCCTCGACGATGCGCGCGACCGCCCTGGTGATCTTGCGCGTGACGAAGGTCTCGCCGCGGCGGGGGCTCTCGTGGTTGAACAGGATGCCGTTCGAGGCGTGCAGCCCGTAGGCCTCGCGGTAGTTCACGGTGGCCCAGTAGCTGAAGACCTTCGCCACGCCGTACGGGCTGCGCGGGTGGAACGGGGTTTCCTCGTTCTGCGGCGGCGGGGTCGAGCCGAACATCTCCGACGACGACGCCTGGTAGAAGCGCGAGTCGACGCCGCTCGCGCGGATGGCCTCGAGGAGGCGGATGGTGGAGACGCCGGTCACGTCGGCCGTGTACTCGGGGATCTCGAACGACACCGCCACGTGGCTCTGGGCGCCGAGGTTGTAGATCTCGTCGGGCTGCACGTCGCGGATGAGGTTCGTCAGCGAGCCGGAGTCGGACAGGTCGGCGTAGTGCAGGATCAGGTCGGACGGCCGGTGGCCCTCGGCCCTGGCCACCTCCTCCAGCCGGGAGGTGTTGAAGGAGGACGAGCGGCGCTTGGTGCCGTGGACCTCGTATCCCTTGCTGAGCAGGAGTTCGACGAGGTAGCTGCCGTCCTGTCCGGTCGTACCTGTAACGAGCGCCTTCTTCATCTCTGCCCTTTGTGCGTGCTAGCTGCGATTTGTCTGCCGGCGGTTCCGGATCGTGACTATCCTAGGGCGTCGGGGGATTCGCCCGTTCTGCCCGCCCCGCGGCCGGACGGTCGTCGGCCTCGCCGGATCCCTCACCCCGGATCCGAACCGCACGAAGGGCGAGCTGGCTTCTCGATGGACACACTCTCCGGTGCACGGGAGGCGCACGCACCCTCGTCCGAGGACGACGTCGCGACCGCCCCCGCCGGTCGTCCGCCGCGGTTCCAGCGGCTGTTCCGGTCGTTCCCGATCTCGGTCGCCCTGGCCCTGCCGTACGTCGTGCTGATCCTGCCGCAGGCGGTGTGGAACGACAACGAGCACCTCGGATTCATCGTCGGCGTGTTCGCGATCGCGCTCGCCGCCACGCTGTTCGTCGAGCTGCTGATCGCGATCGCCCGGTCGTCGCGGATCGACCGGCAGCGGGAGCGGGGCGAGCTCCGGCCCGACGCCACCCTCGCGCGCCTCAACGAGTACGGCCCGGCCCTCCGCCGGGTGGCCTTCGTGGTGACCGCGGTCGGGGTGGCGGTCGGTGTGCTGTCCGCCGCGGCCGGCGTGGGGTCCATCCAGTCGCAGATCGGGCTCGTGGCCGTGTCCGCGCCGCTCGCGATGGCCTCGGCGCTCGTCGGCGGGTGGCCCACGGTGGGCGTCGCGCTGCTGATCGCGGCCCGGCTCGCGGGGCAGCTGTCGGTGCGGACCTTCTGGATCTGGATCGGTGTCGTCGTGCTCGGGCAGGGGATCGAGGCGTACCTGACGGCGCTGACGGCCTCGCTCATGGCGTTCGCCACGAGCCTGATGATGCTGCTGCTGCTGTTCGGCGTGATCCGCATCCGGTACGCCGTGATCGCGCTGCTGGTGGTGCTCGTCGCGTGGCCCCTCGCGTTCGACATCCGCAACGAGCTGCGCCAGTCGACCGGTGTCGCCGTGAGCACCCAGGTCGGCGCGTTCGACCGCCTGCGGTTCGACGAGCAGATCGCCCGTGCCACCGAGGTGACCGAGGTGCCGCTCGACCTCGGCCAGCCGGGACCCATCGAGATGCTGCGCTACGGCCTGGTGCCGCGCGCGCTCGACCCCGAGCGGCCGCCGATCTCGACCGGCATCAAGATCAACATGTACCTGGGCGGAAGCGCCACCTCCACCTACACGTTCCTCCCCGTCACGACCACGTACGTGCTGGGCGGCCCGGTGTACCTGCTGCTCTGGTACGCGTTCTGGGCGCTGATCGGTGCCGTGATCCTCCGCGGCGGACGCGACCTCAGCGTGCTGCGCATCGTGCTGATGGGGCTGGTCTTCAGCGGTCCGCTCGGGTGGTTCTCGACTTTCCCCGACCGCACGATCGGCGTGCTGCAGTTCTTCGTGTCCTTCCTGCCGGTGATGCTGTTCCTGCTGCTGGAGAAGACGGCGGTCAAGCGCCGCGCGGCCCGGCGCGAGGCGAAGGCGGCCGCGTCCGGCGAGGAGCCGTCGTGACCGCGGCCCGGCGGGTCGCCGTGCTCGCCCCGTACTACCCCCCGGCCTTCCGCGGTGGGGGACCCGTGCGGTCGATCGCCGCCCTGGTCGACAGTGCCCCCGAAGCGTTCGCCCCGCTCGTGCTCACCGCCGACCGCGACCTCGGCGAGACCGTCCCGCTGCCGGTGCCCGCTGACCGGTGGACCCGCCGTGACGGCGCCGAGGTGTACTACGCCGCGCTCGGCTCGATGGGCGGCTTCGTGCGCGGTCTCCGCGCCGTGCGCCGTCGCCGGCCGGAGCTGATCCACCTCAACAGCGTCATGAACCCCCGCCTGTCGATCGCGCCGCTCGTGCTGTGGCGGCTCGGGTTCTGGGGGCGTGCGCGGGTGCTGCTGGCCCCGCGCGGCGAGTTCGGCGACGGCGCGCTCTCCCGGCGCGGCCTCAAGAAGCGCGCCTACCTCGGGCTGTTCCGGCTGCTGGGCCTGCCGCGGCGTGTGGTGTGGCACTCCACGGCGCCGCACGAGACCGCCGACATCCGCCGCCTCTGGGGCGACCGGGTCGTGATCGTCGAGCGGGAGAACGACACCCTGCTGCCCGCGACCGCCACTGCACCGCGGCCGGTCGAGGGTCCGCTGCGCGCGGTGTTCCTCGGTCGCATCGTGGAGCACAAGGGGCTGCACCTCGCCCTGGAGGCCCTGGCATCGGTGACGGCCCCCGTGCACCTCGGCGTGTACGGCTCTCGGGAGGACGCCGCCTACTTCCGTCGCTGCGAGGAGCTCGTGCGCGGCCTCCCCGACCACGTCACGGTGACGTTCCACGGCCCGGTGTCGCCCGACGACGTCGTTCCCACGCTCGCGTCGCACGAGCTGCTGGTCATGCCGACGGCCGGCGAGAACTTCGGCCACGTGATCGCGGAGGCCCTGTCGGCGTCGTGCGCGGTCGCCGTCACCCCGCACACGCCGTGGACCGACGTGCTCTCGGAGGGCGGTGGCGTGGTGGTCGAGCGGGCGGTGGCGCCGTGGACGCAGGCCCTGCAGGCGCAGGCGGCAGCGACCCCGCAGGAGCGGCTGGCCTCCCGCCGGGCGGCCGGGGAGACCTACGAGCGGTGGCGCGCACGACCGCGACCGCCGCACGTGTGGACGTCAGCGCTCGCCGCCGAGCTGCCCTGACCTCCGGCCGGCGCCGCGCGGGTCAGAGGCGGTGCACGCTCGGGTTGCCGAGACGGTTGCGGGTGTCGAACACCGTCACGGCGCCCGCCTCCGCCTGGCGCTCGAGCAGTTCGAAGTCGAAGCGGTCGTGGTCGGTCACGAGGATCACCAGGTCGGCCTCGGCCACGGTCTCCGCGGTGAGCTCGCGGCGCTCGGCCGTCCGCGGCCACTGCGCCTCCACCACGTGCGGGTCGGCGGCCAGGACGGTCGCGCCGAAGTCGGCCAGCAGCTGGATGATCCGCAGCGCGGGGGACTCGCGGCTGTCGCCCGAGTTCTTCTTGTACGCCACCCCGGCGAGCAGCACCGTCGAGCCGTTCAGCGCCTTGCGGTCGGCGTTGAGCAGCTCGATCACGCGCTGCACCACATACGCCGGCATGTTCTCGTTCACGTCGTTCGCGAGCTCGACGAACCGGAAGCTCTTGCCGAGCGTGCGCCGCACCTGCCAGGACAGGTAGCTGGGGTCGACCGGGAGGCAGTGCCCGCCGACGCCCGGGCCCGGGGTGAACTTCATGAAGCCGAACGGCTTGGTCGCGGCGGCGTCGATCGACTCCCACACGTTCACGTCGAGCTCGTCGGCGAACACCGCGAGCTCGTTGACGAGGGCGATGTTCACGTGGCGGAACGTGTTCTCCAGCAGCTTGGTGAGCTCGGCCTCCTTCGGCGTGGACACCGGGACCGTGCGCTCGACGAGCGAGGAGTAGAACGCGTCGACGTGCGCGAGCGAAGCGGCATCGATGCCCGAGACGACCTTGGGCGTGTTCACGAAGTTCCATCGCGGGTTGCCCGGGTCGATGCGCTCCGGGCTGTAGCCCACGAAGAAGTCGGTGCCGGCGGTGAGGCCGGAGCCCTTCTCCAGCAGCGGCACCATGAGCTCTTCCGTGGTGCCGGGGTACGTGGTGGACTCGAGCACCACGGTCGCGCCGGGGGTGACGAACGGGGCGAGCGACGCCGCGGCCGACTCGATGAACGACAGGTCGGGCAGCGTCTCCTTGAGCGGCGTCGGCACCGTGATGACCGCGACCCCGAAGTCGCGCGCGGTGTCGTAGTCGGCGCTGGCGCGGTAGCGGCCGGAGTCGAGCGCGGCGCGCACGGTCGCGTCGGAGATGTCCTCCACGAACGACCGGCCGTCGCCGAGCGCGTCGATGCGCACCCGGTCGAGGTCGAGCCCCACCACCGTGTAGCCGACCTCCACGGCGCGCATCGCGAGCGGAAGCCCGACGTACCCCTGTCCGATGACGACGACGGGGCGGGAACGGTCGAGCATGGAGACTCCATTCGGACGGGGCGACGCGAGCACGCCGAGACGAACATAGTCTGTCATGCGGCATTCCGGCCGGTCGCGGACGGTCGCGGACGGTCGGGGACACGGCGTCGCGCGCGTCGCCGGGGCGCGGCTCCTGCGGTTGAATGAACCCGATGGACAGTGCGGGGGAAGGTTCGGCGTCGCCGCGGCGTCGCGTGCTCGACGTCGCCGGTGCGTTCATCGCGGTCGAGGTCGATCGTGGCGACGAGGACCGCGCGGCGTCGCTCCTGCGCGGCTGGGCCGACGCGGTCGCCCCGGAGGGCGCGGCGGTCGATCGCACGCTGTTCCTCGCCGAGCTCACCGGGGCCGATGCCGCCGATCTGCGTGCCGCCGTGTTCACTGCGGCACGGCGGGTGCTCGCCGACCGCGACGTCTGGGCCCCCGAGGCGACGCTGCTGGTCGATGACACCGACGGCGGCGACCGCGCCGTGCTGGTCCTCGGCGGTGCCGCGGCGGCGTTCCCGCCCGGAGCGCACCACGGCGGTTTCGTGAGCCGGGCGGGA
>NZ_SSDM01000390.1:0-12489 GCF_004794375.1 Microbacterium sp. K35
GGCCGCGCTCGACGAGGGCCTCGGCCGCCGAGGCGTCGTCATGGCCGATCGCGATGCCCGCGCTCGCGACCGCCAGCACCCCGACCACGAGCGCCGGCAGCACGACGTGTCGACGGGGAAGCGGCGGATGCACGCGCAGGCCGCGCCGGAAGGGTGTCTCGACGAAGGCGTAGGAGAGCGCGGCGACGAGGATGGACAGCGCCGCCGTCACGACCGCGACGAGCAGTGGCTGCGCCGCGAGCGGAGTGGCCCCCAGGATCAGCAGCAGCGGCCAGTGCCACAGGTAGACCGCGTACGAGCGCTCGCCCAGCCAGGACAGCGGGGCCGCATCCAGCACACGGCCGAGCGGCGGCACCGTCGCCGCCGACCAGATCAGGCCGAGAGCGGCGAGGCTGGCCAGCGCGAGGCCGCCGTGCGCGGCAGCGGGAGATGCGTCCGACAGCACCACGGCGAGCGCGACCAGCACGCCGAGCGAGGCGACGCCGAGAGCCGTCCGCGCCACGGCCTGCCGACCGGTGGCCATGCGCACCTCTCCCGCTCCCATCCCGACGGCGAGAGCGACGCCCAGCAGCAGTCCGAACGCGTGGGTGTCGGTGCCGAAGTAGGCGCGGGTCGGCGATCCCAGCGGCGGCGCCGACAGCAGCACCATCGCCCCCGCTGACAGCACGGCCAGCACGAGGGCGAGGACGACGACGGTGCGGCGACGCCAGCGCACGACCACCAGCAGCAGGACCAGCAGCAACGGCCAGATCAGGTAGAACTGCTCCTCGACCGCCAGCGACCACAGGTTGGTGAACAGGTCGGGCTGGTCGGCTTGGAAGTAGTCGCCGTCCGCGGCGATCGCCAGCCAGTTCGAGCTGAACGTGAGAGCGCCGATCAACTGACGCCGGATGCCCGACAGCAGGTGCGGAGCGACCAGGAAGGCGAGCGGGATGCAGACGGCCAGCACGAGCGCGAGTGCCGGCAGGATGCGTCGGGCGCGCCGCGCCCAGAACGCGCCGAGCGACACCCGGCCGGTGCGCGCGCGTTCGCGCAGCAGGAGTCGGGTGACGATGAAGCCGCTCACGACGAAGAAGACGTCGACGCCGATCAATCCGCCGGGCACCGCAGCGGGGAGGAGGTGGTAGCCGAGGACGGCGACGACGGCCAGGGCGCGCAGTCCGGTCAGCCCGGAGACGCGAGAGGAGGGGGACGCCGAGGCGGCGGAGGAGGAGGCGAGGAGAGGCATGAGGATGTCACTTCGATTCGGACGGTAACACGCTAGACGTTACCCGGTATTCCTGAGTGCGCCCCTGTCGCGCCGGGGCGAGCGCCCGTCGGCCCCAATGTCGGCGGCGTCCACGAAGATGGGGGGATGAGCGATGTGCTCGAACGCTTCACGCCCGCCACCCAGGACTGGTTCCGCGGCGCCTTCACCGCGCCCACTCCCGCTCAGGCGGGGGCGTGGGAGGCGATCTCGGCGGGCAAGCACGCGCTCGTGGTCGCGCCGACGGGCTCCGGCAAGACGCTGTCGGCGTTCCTCTGGGCGATCGACAGCGTGTTCCGCGAGCGCGCCGAGGCGCCCGTGGACGCAGACTCCGGGCGCACGCGCATCCTCTACATCTCCCCGCTGAAGGCGCTGGGTGTCGACGTCGAGCGCAACCTGCGGTCCCCGCTGATCGGGATCGGGCAGTCCGCGCGGCGACTGGGGCTCGCCGCCCCCGCGGTCACGGTCGGGGTGCGCTCGGGCGACACCACCTCCAGCGACCGGCGCAAGCTCGTGTCCGACCCGCCCGACATCCTCATCACCACACCCGAGTCGCTGTACCTGATGCTCACCAGCCGCGCCGGGGAGACCCTGCGCGACGTGCACACCGTGATCATCGACGAGGTGCACGCCGTGGCAGCCACCAAGCGTGGCGCGCATCTGGCGGTCAGCCTGGAACGCCTCGACGCGCTGCGGGCCGCGCACGGCAACGAGAAGCCGGCGCAGCGGATCGGGCTGTCCGCCACCGTGCGACCCATCGACGAGGTCGCGCGGTTCCTCGGCGGAGCCGACCCGGTCGAGATCGTGGCCCCGCCGGCGTCCAAGACGTTCGAGCTGGGCGTGGTCGTGCCGATGGACGACATGACCAACCCGCCGCCGCCCCCCGGTGCGCCGCCCGAGGCACCGGGGATCGACGCGGAATACACCGAGGTGACCGGTTCGGTGTGGCCGCACGTGGAGGAGGCGATCGTCGACCGCATCCTCCAGAACAACTCGACGATCGTGTTCGCGAACTCCCGCCGCCTCGCGGAGCGGCTGACGGGACGCCTCAACGAGATCTACTCCGAGCGGATCGGGGTCGCGCTTCCCGACGCGTCCGTGCCCGCGGCGATGATGGCGCAGGCGGGGGCGACCGCGGGAGCGGATCCGGTGCTCGCGAAAGCCCATCACGGTTCGGTGTCGAAGGAGCAGCGGGCGCAGGTCGAGGAGGAGCTGAAGTCGGGCGTGCTGCGCTGCGTCGTCGCGACCAGCAGCCTGGAGCTGGGCATCGACATGGGCGCGGTCGACCTGGTGATCCAGGTCGAGGCTCCGCCGTCCGCCGCGTCCGGGCTCCAGCGCGTCGGGCGCGCCGGGCACCAGGTGGGCGAGATCAGTCGCGCCGCCCTGTTCCCCAAGCACCGCGGCGACGTGCTGCACACGGCGATCGTCACGGAGCGCATGCTCGCCGGCAAGATCGAGGCCATCCAGGTGCCGCGCAACCCGCTCGACATCCTCGCGCAGCAGACCGTGGCGGCGAGCGCCCTCGGTGCCATCAGCGTCGAGGAGTGGTTCGAGACCGTGCGGCGGTCCGCGCCGTTCCAGTCCCTTCCGCGCTCGGCGTACGAGGCCACGCTCGACCTGCTCGCCGGCCGCTTCCCCTCGGACGAGTTCGCCGAACTGCGGCCGCGTCTGGTGTGGGATCGCGACGCGGGCACGCTGACCGGTCGCCCCGGGGCGCAGCGCATCGCGGTGACCAGCGGCGGCACGATCCCCGACCGCGGGCTGTTCGGGGTGTTCGTCGCGGGCGAGTCGACCGGGGCGCGGGTCGGCGAGCTCGACGAGGAGATGGTGTACGAGTCGCGCGTGGGCGACGTGTTCACGCTCGGCACCACGAGCTGGCGCATCGCCGAGATCACGCACGACCGCGTGAACGTGATCCCCGCATACGGCCAGCCGGGCAAGGTGCCGTTCTGGCACGGTGACGGGATCGGCCGGCCGTTCGAGCTCGGTGAGGCCCTGGGCGCGTTCTCCCGCGAGGTCTCCTCCGCCTCGCCGGAGAAGGCGCAGCAGCGGCTGATCGAGGCCGGGCTCGACGAGCAGGCGCGCGCCAATCTGATGGCGCACCTGACCGAGCAGCGCGAGGCGACGGGCACCCTCCCGACCGACCGCACCCTCACGGTCGAACGCGGTCACGACGAGGTCGGCGACTGGCGCGTGATCCTCCATTCCCCGTACGGCATGAAGGTGCACGCGCCCTGGGCCCTCGCGATCAACGCGCGGGTGCGCGAGCGGCTGGGCGTCGAGGGCTCCGCCGTGGCGAGCGACGACGGCATCATCGTGCGCATCCCCGACGCCGAGGCCGAGCCGCCCGGCGCCGAGCTGTTCGTGTTCGACCCCGACGAGCTGGAGCAGCTGGTCACGCAGGAGGTGGGGGGTTCGGCGCTGTTCGCCTCCCGGTTCCGCGAGTGCGCGGCGCGGGCGCTGCTCATGCCCCGCACGAACCCCAACCGGCGCACGCCCCTGTGGCAGCAGCGGCAGCGGTCGGCGCAGCTGCTCGAGGTCGCCCGCCGGCACCCCACGTTCCCGGTGATCCTGGAGACGCTGCGCGAGGTGCTGCAGGACGTGTACGACCTGCCGTCCCTGCGCAAGCTCGCGACCGCGATCGGCGACCGCCGCGTCCGGCTCGTGGAGACCCAGCCCGGCCAGCCCTCCCCCTACGCCCGCGACCTGCTGTTCGGGTATGTCGGCGCGTTCATGTACGAGGGCGACTCGCCGCTGGCCGAACGCCGGGCGGCCGCCCTCTCCGTCGACCCTGCGCTGCTGGGCGAGCTGCTGGGCACGGTGGAGCTGCGGGAGCTGCTCGACCCCGACGTGATCGCGCAGTTCGAGCGCGAGGCGCAGCGCCTCGACCCCGAGCGGCGGGTGCGCGGTCTGGAGGGCGTGGCCGACCTGCTGCGCATGCTGGGCCCGCTCGACGCCGACGAGGTGTCGGCGCGACTCGACCCCGACTCGACCGCCGGCGCCAGCGCCGCGACGCTGCTGGATGAGCTGATCGGCGCCCGCCGTGCCATCCCGGTCACCGTGGCCGGTGTCGCCAGGGTGGCCGCGATCGAAGACGCCGGTCGGCTGCGCGACGCCCTCGGCGCGGCCCTGCCCACGGGGATCCCGGTCGCGTTCCTCGAGCCGGTCGCCGATCCCCTGGGCGACCTGGTGGCGCGGTACGCCCGGACGCACGGGCCCTTCACGACCACGGCGGTCGCGACCCGGTTCGGTCTCGGCGCCGCGGTCGCCCGGCACACGCTGCAGCGCCTGGAGACGAACGGTCGTCTGACCAGCGGCTACTTCCTGCCGACCGCGGCGGGCAGCGGCGACGACCTCGAGTGGTGCGACACCGAGGTCCTGCGACGGCTGCGCATGCGCTCGCTCGCAGCGATCCGCGGCTCCGTCGAGCCGGTGTCGCCGGAGGCCTACGCGCGATTCCTGCCCGACTGGCAGCACCTCGGTCGGCCGCTGGAGGGCATCGACGGCGTGCTCACCGTGATCGAGCAGTTCGCGGGTGTGCCGATCCCCGCGAGCGCGTGGGAGTCGCTCGTGCTGCCGTCGCGGGTGCGCGACTACTCCCCCGCGATGCTCGACGAGCTCACGGCCGCGGGCGAGGTGATCTGGTCGGGCCACGGCACGCTTCCGGGCCGCGACGGCTGGGTGTCGCTGCACCCCGTCGACCTCGCCCCGTTCACGCTTCCCGAGCCCGACTCCGAGATCGCCGCGGACTCCCTGGAGGCCCGGCTGCTCGACGCCCTCGCCGCGGGCGGCGCCTACTTCGCGGCGCAGCTGAAGGACATGTCCGGAGCCGAGAACGAGCAGTCGGTGCTCGAGGCGCTGTGGGCCCTGACCTGGTCGGGGCACGTGACGAACGACACCTTCGCGCCCATCCGCTCGCTGCTCGCGGGCGGGTCGCAGGCGCACAAGGTGAAGCGGCGTGCCCCCCGCGCGCGCACCTACCGCGGGATGTCGCTCACGCGCACGGCACCGCGGCCGACCTCGATCGGCGGACGCTGGTCTCTGCTGCCGGCGATCGAGACGGATGCCGCGCGACGCGCCACCGTGACCGCCGGGCTCCTGCTCGACCGCTACGGCGTGGTGACCCGCGGCGCGGTGCAGGCGGAGGGCGTGCCCGGCGGTTTCGCCCAGGCGTACCGCGTGCTGGCGGGCTTCGAGGAGGCGGGACACTGCCGCCGCGGTTATGTGATCGAGAAGCTCGGCGCCGCGCAGTTCGCGGCCTCGGCGACGGTCGACCGGCTGCGCACCTACGCGGGGCTCGCGGATCCGCCGCCCCGCACGGCCGTGACCCTCGCGGCCACCGACCCCGCGAACCCCTACGGCGCCGCGCTCGGCTGGCCGAAGCTCGACGGCGTGTCGCACCGGCCCGGGCGCAAGGCCGGCGGTCTCGTGGTGCTGGTCGACGGCGCGCTGGTGCTGTCGCTCGAGCGCGGCGGGCGCACGGTGCTGTGCTTCACCGACGACCCCGAGGTGCTGCGCGCCGCGACCGCCGACCTCGCGGCGACCGCCCGCGACCGCCGCCTCGACACCCTCACGGTGGAGAAGGTCAACGGCGAGGGCGTCTACGGCACCGAGCTCGCGGCCGCCCTGCAGGAGGCCGGGTTCGTGCAGACGCCGCGGGGGTTCACGCTCCGCAAGGCCGTCTGAGCACTCCCGCGCGCTCGTCGCCGCCACCCCGCCCGCCCGACACCTACCCTGGAGCCATGGTCAGAGAGTTCAGCGCCGGCGTCCGCACCCTGTTCCGCGGCTTCGGTGTGTGGCGCACGCGCCCGGGGCTCATGGCGCTCGGGCTGATCCCCGCGGTGATCGCCGTGATCGTGCTGGCCGCCGCGATCATCCCGCTCATCATCGGGATGCCGTCGATCTCGTCCTGGCTGACGCCGTTCGCCGACCGGTGGGACGAGCCCTGGCGCGGTCTGCTGCGCACGGCCGTCGGTCTCGTGGTGGTCGCGGCCGCCCTGGCCCTGGCCAGCTCGGTGTTCAGCGCCCTCACCCTCACGATCGGCGACCCGTTCTACCAGCGCATCTGGCACGCGGTCGAGGTCGACCTCGGCCACCCGCCCGCGACGGACGGCGGCGGGTTCTGGACCACCGTCGGCGAGGGCCTGCGGCTGGTGGTCCTCGGCATCCTGATCGCGCTGCTCGTGCTGGTGCTCGGCCTGATCCCGGCAGTGGGCGGCGTCCTGGCCCCGGTGATGGGCGTGATCCTGACCGGACGGCTGCTGGCGCGCGAGCTGACCGGGCGCGCGTTCGATGCGCGTGAGCTCAGCCCGTCCGACCGCGCTGTCCTGTTCTCCGGCAGCAGGGCGCGCGTGCTGGGCTTCGGCGTCGCGACGCAGCTGTGCTTCCTGATCCCCGGCGGCGCGATCGCGGTGATGCCCGCTGCGGTCGCCGGGAGCACGATGCTCGCCCGCGACATGATGACCCGCCGGCCCCTGCCCGCGGCGACCGCCCCGTCCGACGCCGCCGCTCCGCCCGCCGTGACGCCGCCCTCACCGGACGGGAGGCGCTGATGCCCGAGGGCGACACCGTCTTCCGCACAGCACGGCGTCTCGACGAGGCACTGGCGGGTGCCGAGGTCACGCGCTTCGACCTGCGCGTGCCCCGCTTCGCGACGGTCGACCTGACCGGACAGCGCGTGCACGCGGCGGTGCCGCGCGGCAAGCATCTGCTGCTGCGCATCGGTGACAGCACGCTGCATTCCCATCTGCGCATGGACGGCGCCTGGTTCGTGTACCGCGCCGGCGAGAGGTGGCGGCACCCGGCCTTCAAGGTGCGCGCGATCGTGGGCACCGCCGAGCGTGAGGCCGTCGGCGTGGACATCGCGGAGGTCGAGGTCGTCCCCACCCGCGACGAGGGTGAGCTGGTGGGCTACCTCGGACCGGATCCGCTCGCCGCGGACTGGGATGCGGCCGAGGCCGTGCGACGACTCGGTGCCGACACCCGCAGCATCCACGTGGCGCTGCTCGACCAGCGAAACGTGGCCGGGTTCGGGAACGAGTACGCCGCGGAACTCCTGTTCCTGCGCGGAATCCTCCCGACGACGCCGACGGCGGACGTCGATGTGGCCGCGCTGCTCGACCTGGGTGTGCGCACCATCCGCGCGAACCGCGACCGCCGCCACCGCACCTTCACCGGCATCGATCGTCCGGGCCAGGGGACATGGGTGTACGGACGTGCCGGACGCCCGTGCCGCCGCTGCGGCACCCTCATCCGACGGGGCGAGCAGGGTGCCGATCCCACCCGCGAGCGCATCACGTTCTGGTGCCCGCGCTGCCAGCGCTGAGCCGCATCCATCCGGGGGAATGAAAACACCCCGCCCGTGGTTGTTGATATATCCGGAGAACTCCGGAACACGGGAGGAATCGTGGGCAAGAACTACGTCGACATCGAGAACGACCACGGGGCGACGCTGCGGTACCGCAAGCACGCCAACGGTCGGGGTCTCGTCGCGCACGGCGCGAAGGTGCACCCCAAGGCACACATCGAGGCGGGCGCCTACATCGAACCCGGCGCGCGCGTCGGGGCGGGAGCCATCATCGCGCGCGGGGCGTGGATCGACGAAGACGCCGTGATCGGCGAGGGCGCGTACATCGACGCGCACGCGCACGTGGGACCGGGGGCGGCGGTGGGCGACCACGCGCACGTCGGCGTCCGCACCGACATCGGACCCGGCGCCCGCATCGTGCCCGGCGCCCGCATCGGCGACGACGAGACGGTCGCCGCCGGCCTCACGGTCGCCACAGATCAGAAGGGCCTCTGGCTGGCCGCCTGACCGCGACTCGGGCAGGGCCGGGCCGCACCGGGCATCACCGCCCGGCGGCCGGTCACTCGCCGTCGGACGAGGATCGCCGACCCGTCATCACGAGGTCGAACGTGCTGCTGTTCGTGCCCAGGTAGTTCACGTGGACGGAGGCGGCCACGACGTTCTCGCCGTCGTGCAGCAGGCCCCGCGGCACGGTGAACGTCACGGGGTCGTCCGTGGCGTTGTCGGTCGAACGCCCGACGTCTGCGAACGTCTCACTCGTGGGCTTCTTCGACGCGAGGTGCGAGGTGCCGATCAGGGCGCCGTTGACCCAGACCGCGACGCCGTCATCGGCCCTCGTGCTCACCGTCACCGTCGACAGCTCCTCGACGTCGTCCAGCTCCACCGTCTTCCGGAACAGCATCGCCCGCGCGCGGTTCTCCGGCGGCGGGCCGAGGTCGATCGGCGTCTGCACGCCCTTGCCCCACCCGAGCGGGGCCGTGCCGGTCTGCCAGTCGTCGTCGTCGAACGCCGCGCTCTTCCACCCGCGCGGCCACGCGCCGAGCTCGTTCCACACCTTCCAGTCCGACCCGCCGCGCAGCAGCACCCGGTCGTCCGTCGGCGTGAGGTCGAGCGGGAGCGTGAAGCGGCCGTCGTCGTCCTTCTCGTACTGCCGCAGCGTGGGCGAGTACGTGTGGGCATCGACCGTGCCCGCGGCGGGGTCGACGGTGTAGTACCGCAGCCACCCGTCGCCGCCGTTGGCGCGGCCCTGGTAGTTCGACAGGATCTGCGGCACGGGGCGCCCGCACGCGTTGAGGTCGCTGCGCCGCGCCTCGCCCGCGTCTCCCACCGCCCAGTGCCCGTTGACCACCATCGCGATGGAGCAGTTCTGCGAGATGAAGTCCCGCCACAGGTCGACCTCGGTCACCGGGGTCACGTCGGTGCGCTCGGTGGCGGTCGACCGCGCGCCGCCCGTGGTGATGAGACCGTGGACGGCGAGGATCACCGTCCGGTCGGGGTGCGCGTCGATCACGCGCTGCGCCCACTCCAGTGCGTACGCGGGCGTCTCGTACTCGAGGCTGAGCAGCAGCAGCTTCGTGTCGCCCACGGTCAGCAGGCTGTAGTTGTCCTTGTTCTGGCGGTCGATGCCGTCCTGGCCGAACTGGTCTTGACCGAGGTACCCGCCGTACGACACGGTCGCGCTGTTCCAGGTCGCATCGGCGTAGCGGCTCGGCGGGAAGTACTCGTCGTACGTGCTCGACTCGCCCGTCGTCACGTCGAGGTCGTGGTTGCCCGGCAGCACGGAGCTGGGCACCCCGGCGTCGTCGAGGATCGCCATCGCGCGGCTCGCGCGCTCCCACTGGTGCACGTCGGGCCAGGAGTCGACGAGGTCGCCCACCTGGATCACGAACTTCGTGTTGAGCTGCTCACGGGTGTCGACGATCCACTGCGTCTGCGCGTTCAGGCTCTGCGCGAGCTCGTCCGAGACGGTGTACTTCTGCGTGTCGGGCAGCACCACGATCGTGAAGGGCTCCGGGCGCTCGCGCTCGTCGTTCCCGGCGCTCGTGATCGCCGCCGGGGAGGCCAGCACGAGTCCCCCGAGCACGGCGAGCACCCCGCCGAGCACCCGCACACCGCGGCTCCTGCGCATCGCAGAGCGCATCTCCCCACCCCCGTTCGCCGTCGATCCCCACGATCGACCGCCCGCCCTCTCCGTCCCACAGCGGAGGTGCATCCAGGGTCACAGGTCGGACGCCGAATGCACAACGGGCAGTATGACAGGACCACGCCCGATCAGAGCAGTCGGCGCTCCGACGCCCACGCGGTGAGCTCGTGCCGGGACGACAGCTGGAGCTTGCGCAGCACCGACGACACGTGCGTCTCGACCGTCTTGATGGAGATGAACAGCGCGGCGGCCACCTCCTTGTAGGCGTAGCCGCGGGCGATCAGCCGCATGACCTCCTGCTCGCGCGCCGACAGCCGATCGAGCTCATCGGTCGCGGTGGCCGTCTCCCCGGCGACCGCGCCGAACGCATCGAGCACGAACCCGGCCAGGCGCGGCGAGAACACCGCGTCGCCCTCCGCGACCGCGTGCACGGCCGCGCTCACCTCGCCGCCCGACGAGCCCTTCGTGATGTAACCGCGGGCCCCGGCACGGATCACCCGCACCACATCGGCGGCGGCATCCGACACGCTCAGCGCGAGGAACCGCGTGCTCGACGGCAGCGATCCGCGGATCACCGCCTCTCCCCCGGTCGCGTCGTCGCCCGCACCACCGGGAAGGTGCACGTCGAGCAGCACCACGTCGGGCTGCGTCTCGGCGATCACCGCGACCGCGGATGGCACGTCCGCCGCCTCGCCCACCACGGTCACGCTCGCGTCGAGGTCGGCGCGCAGCCCGGAGCGGAAGATCGAGTGGTCGTCGACGATCACGACGCGGATGCGGTCAGCCACGGGTCTCCTGTCCGAGCGGGGTCCGGTCCTGCGCGGGAACCGCCGGCAGGGTGAGGTGCACCTCGGTGCCGCCGTCGTCGCTGCGCACCGCGCCCGACCCGCCCGCCCTGCGCATGCGGCCGATGATCGACTGGCGCACGCCCAGGCGGTCGCCGGGCACGTCGTCGAGGCGGAAGCCGCTGCCGCGGTCACGCACGTACACGTCGACACCCCGCGCGCTGCCCTCGATGTACACCGCGACCTCGCCGCCCGCATGCCGTGCCGCGTTCAGCATCGCCTCGCGGGCGGCCGCCGCCAGCTCGCCACTCGCCCGCTCCGCGGACAGCCCAGCCGACACCACCTCGATGCGCACCGGGTGGTCGAGCTCGAGCGCGGCGGCGTAGTCGCGCAGGTCGGTGGACAGGTCGCTGTCGGCCGGGGCGTCGCCGTCGTACAGCCAGGCGCGCAGCTCGCGCTCCTGCGCGCGGGCGAGCCGGGCGGCCTCGCTCGATGCGCCGGCGCGGTTCTGGATGAGCGCGAGCGTCTGCAGCACGGAGTCGTGCAGGTGCGCCGCCATCACGCTGCGCTGCTCCTCCCTGATGCGCCGGATGCGCTCGCCCGCCAGCTCGCGCCACCGCGGGATCAGGGACGACGCGACCACCGCGATCAGCCCGCCGAGCGGCAGCAGCGCCAGGGCCACCCCGGAGCGGGCGATGGGCCAGGACAGCAGCAGCAGTGAGACGAGCCCGAGGAGCAGCACGGCGAGGATCCGCACCCACACGGTGTGCCGGGGGCCGCGGGCCGTGTCGGTGCGGTCGATCAGCGTGGCCCAGAGCCCGGCGGCGGTGGCCCCGAGGGCGGTGCCGCCGACGACCACGGCGGCGACCGAGGGCGGGATCGACCCGTCGAGCGCCTCGCTCCCACCCCGCCACACCACGATCACGAGGGCGCCCACCGCGGCCGGGGCGAGCAGCAGCCACGCGACGGGAACGCGACGGGTGGGCGCGGCCTCCCCCTCCGCCC
The DNA here is from genome assembly GCF_004794375.1 of Microbacterium sp. K35. NCBI lineage: Bacteria > Bacillati > Actinomycetota > Actinomycetes > Micrococcales > Microbacteriaceae > Microbacterium > Microbacterium sp. K35. The sequence continues at coordinate 11,487 of NZ_SSDM01000390.1, forward strand.
ACGGCATGAAGGCCCAGCACCACGCATACAGCAGCACGCCGGCGCCGCCGCAGAGCGTGAGCGCGAGGAACAGCGCCCTGACCATCCACGCGCGCACACCCAGGTGGCGCGCGAGCCCGGCGCTCACCCCGGCGACCAGGCAGTCGCGGTCGCGCGCCAACGGCGGCCGCGTCGACACGGGGACGCGACCGGCGGGCGCGGGGGCGGACGCCGAGGAGGACATACCGTCATCCAATCATCCGTCGCGCCGTCCGGGGGCTCCCCGGACGCGGAACCAGGGTCCGCTCAGGGGTTCCCCCGATGGTCGCCCGGCCGCGGCGGACGGCAGGATCGACGCATGACGATTCCGACCGCTCCCCCGCCGCCCGCCGATCCCGACACCCCGGTCGACGGCGCCGCACCCTCCGGACGCACCGCTCCCCGCGGCGCCGAGCGCTTCCTGCTGTGGGTCGCCGGTCTCGGGGTCGCGCGCTCCGACGGGTGGCTCGGCGGCGTCGCGGCCGGCATCGCCGCACGGCTGCGCATCGACCCGCTGATCGTGCGCGGGGTGCTCGTGGTGGCCGCGCTGTTCGGACTGCCGGTGATCTTCCTCTACGCCGTCGCCTGGGCGCTGCTGCCCGACACCGACGGCCGTGTGCACCTGCGCGACCTGCTGGAGCGCCGGTACGAGCCGGTGCAGCTGGGCATCCTCGCGATGGCGATCGTCGGCCTCCTGCCCACCGCACCGCTCACCGGGCGGCTGTTCGGGCTGGGCTACGAGAGCTGGTCGGCACTGTCCCTCTTCAGCTGGATCGTGGGCCTGGTGCTCGCGGCCGGCCTGCTCTTCCTGATCGTGCGCGCTGCGAGCCGCACCCCGGGCGCTTCCGCGCCGGACCTGCCGATGGCTTCCGCAGGTCAGGCGGCCCCGGGCGCGTCCGCCCCCCTCGCGGGTTCGGGTCCCGCCGAGGGGGCGGACGCCACCTCCGTCCCGCCGTCGACGCTCGACTCCGCGGCGGCGACCCCC
>NZ_SSDM01000391.1:0-204 GCF_004794375.1 Microbacterium sp. K35
ATGCGAGGGTGCCGAGGGTGCCGGGGAGCGCCGCCACGCCGCCCGACACCTCCGGGCTGGTGAGGATGCCCGCCGCCGTGCCCGCCGACCGCGCCACCGACCCGGCCTGGGTCGCGAGCGCGGTGAGCTGGTCGCACTGCGCCTGGTCGGTCACGGGCGGCGTGCACGCGCTCGCCGCCCGTGACCGACCAGATCGGAAGAGCG
>NZ_SSDM01000392.1:0-3157 GCF_004794375.1 Microbacterium sp. K35
CGCCCTGGTCGCGCACGGCGGCGCGTTCGCCGGACCCCGCCTCGACATCGGCACGCGCGTGCTGCTCGAGGCGCTCGCGCTCGACGGTTCACAACGCCGGAGAACCGCTCGCCCCGGGGCTGCATCCCCGCCGGAACTGCCGGAGAACGAGGGTTTCTCCGGAGTCGTGAACGCCGAGGATCCGCGCCGTGTGCTCGACCTCGGCTGCGGCACGGGCGCGCTCGCGGTGTCCTGGGCCCTCGCGCACCCCGGGGACGCGGTGACCGCGACCGATCGCTCGGCCGCGGCCGTGGCCTCGACCCGGGCGACCGCGGCCGCGAACGGCGTCGCCGACCGCGTCACCGTGACCCACGACGACGCCGGATCCGACCTGCCCGACGGGGCGTTCGACGTGGTGCTGCTGAACCCGCCGTTCCACCTCGGCAGCAGCGTGCACACGGGGGCCGCGACCCGGCTGTTCGAGGCCGCCGCGCGACTGCTCCGGCCGGGCGGCGAGCTGTTCACGGTGTACAACTCCGGCCTCGCGTACCGCCCCGAGCTGACGCGGCTGATCGGGCGGACGGAGCAGCTCCGACGCACCCCGAAGTTCACCGTGACGCGCAGTGTGCGACGCCCGTGAACCCCCGTCGCCGAGATTGCTAGACGCTCGTACTATCCCCCGGTCAGCACCGGAAACCCGGGCACGTTCCCGGCCCAGGATTTGTCCCTGACCGGCCATTTCGTTACGTTGGTCTGTGGGCCTGACGGCCCGAAGACCAGTCCGCGACCACGTCCTTCTTTCGATGAGCTGTGCTGCGAAGAGGCGTGGGCGTACGGTCGGTCCTCTCTGCGGCGGATCCGAAATCCACCGCCCGCGCCGCCACAGCGATGATGTCGAACGGCCTCGTGAGGATCACCCGGACGTGACCGAAGCAGGCTCAGCCACCCGAGGCCGAGCCGCAGGGGAAACGTGTCCGACATCGCACTCGAAGCGCGCCATCTGTACAAGGTGTTCGGGAGGAATCCGAACGCCGCCGTCCGCCGACTGAAGGCGGGTGAGAGCCGCGCGGCCGTCGCCGACGCGGGCACCGCCGCCGTCATCGACGCCAGCTTCACCGTGAACCGCGGTGAGATCTTCGTCATCATGGGCCTGTCCGGATCGGGCAAGTCCACCATCATCCGCATGCTCAACGGCCTGCACGACATCACCGACGGCACCGTCACGGTCGGCGGCGACACCATCACGGGCATCCCCGCCGGGCGTCTGCGTGAGATCCGCCGCGACCGCATCTCGATGGTCTTCCAGCACTTCGCCCTGCTGCCGCACCGCACGGTGGCCGCGAACGTGGCCTACCCGCTCGAGCTCAAGGGCGTCGCGGCGGCCGAGCGGCAGGCGAAGGCCGAGGAGATCCTCGCGCTCGTGGGCCTCGAGGGCCAGGGCGACAAGCTGCCGTCCGAGCTCTCCGGCGGCATGCAGCAGCGCGTCGGCATCGCCCGCGCGCTCGCCGCCGACAGCGACATCCTGCTGATGGACGAGGCGTTCAGCGCGCTCGACCCGCTGATCCGCCGCGAGATGCAGGAGCAGCTGCTGGAGCTCCAGCAGAAGCTGCACAAGACCATCGTCTTCATCACGCACGACCTCAACGAGGCCATGTTCCTCGGCGACCGGATCGCCGTGATGCGCGACGGGCGCATCGTGCAGATCGGCACGCCGGAGGACATCCTGATGGACCCCGCGAACGACTACGTCGAGCAGTTCGTGCAGGACGTGGACCGTGCCCGCGTGCTCACCGCCGCGAACGTCATGGAGCGCCCGCGCCCCGTGGTCGCCGAGACCGCCGGCCCGCGCACGGCCCTGCGCCAGATGCGCGACGCCTACATGTCGGCCACCTACGTGGTCGGCAAGGACCGCCAGCTGCTCGGTGTGGTCACCGACCGCGATGCGGTGAAGCTCGTGCGGCAGGGGGTGACGCGACTCGACTCCGTGATCAAGCCCGTGCTGCAGAGCGTGCGCGAGGACGACGTGCTCATGAACCTGTTCGTGCCCGCGGTGGAGTCGCCGCTGCCCCTGGCCGTGACCGACGCCGACGGGCGACTGGCGGGCGTGATCCCCCGCGTGACCCTGCTCGCCGCCCTCGGCCCCGGCCCCGGCTCGACCGAGGAGATCCTGCTGCCGATGACGCCCATGCCGCAGGCGGAGATCGACGCGGTGCTCGACGACGGGTGGACGGCCGAGCCGCTGCCCACGACACCGGAGACGGAGGAGGTGCGCTGATGGACGGATTCCGCATCCCCCTGGGCGACTGGGTCGCCGCCGGTGTCGACTGGATCACCGCGAACCTCGACGGTCTGCTCGACGTGGTGTCGTTCGTGGTGAGCTTCCTCGTGGACGGCCTCACCCGGCTGCTGCTCACCCCGCACTTCGCCGTGATCATCGTGATCGCCGCCCTGCTCGCCTGGGTCGTGCGGTCGTGGAAGCTCGCGATCGGCACGGCCGTGTCGTTCCTGCTGATCGTGGCGATGGACCTGTGGGTGCCCGCGATGCAGACCCTCGCCCTGGTGCTCGTCGCGGCGATCGTGGCGGTGCTGATCGCGGTGCCGCTGGGCATCTGGTCGGCGCGCAACGCCACGGTCCGGGCGGCCCTGAAGCCGGTGCTCGACTTCATGCAGACCATGCCCGCGTTCGTGTACCTGATCCCCGCGATCGTGTTCTTCGGCATCGGCGTGGTGCCGGGACTCGTGGCGACCGTGATCTTCGCGCTGCCTCCCGGCGTGCGCCTGACCGAGCTGGGCATCCGCGGCGTCGACTCCGAGACCGTGGAGGCCGGGCATGCGTTCGGCGCCACCCCCGGCCAGATCCTCCGCGGCATCCAGCTGCCCCTGGCGATGCCGACCATCATGGCCGGCGTCAACCAGGTGATCATGCTCGCGCTGTCGATGGCCGTGATCGCCGGTATGGCGGGAGCGGACGGCCTCGGGAAGATGGTGGTCGAGGCGATCTCGACGATCAACATCCCGAAGGGCGTCGAGGCCGGTCTGGGCGTCGTGCTGATCGCGGTCTTCCTCGACCGGGTCACCGCCGCGCTGGGGGCCCCGGGCGAGAACCGCTCGTCGCTGTGGGGCCTGTGGAAGCGCCGCCGGTCGGGCGCGGGACCGGGCGCTGCGCCCGACCGGCGGC
>NZ_SSDM01000393.1:0-581 GCF_004794375.1 Microbacterium sp. K35
GCTCTTCCGATCTGCCGCCGCCGACATCGCCGCGGGCGCCGCTCCGTCCCCCGTTCCGGCGGTCGCCGAGGCGTTCCGCCAGTCGTCGCGCACCGCCGCCATGGTCGCGGTGTACGAGCGCGTGCGGGACGGCCGGTGAGCGGGACCCTCGGCGTCGATCAGACGAAGCGGTAGAACATCGAGGCCAGCCAGACGGTGACGATCCCGAGCAGTCCGGCGCCGGAGATGCCGATCGCGATCCCCGCGAACAGCCGGGAGCCGGGGCGGCGCGCGGCGACGATGCCCAGCACGAGCGCGACCGCGTAACCCAGGAAGCCGACGACGGACGACGCGCCCTCGACGAATCCGATCAGCGAGTAGCCGCGGTCGCCCATGTAGAGGAACGGGCGCCCGAGGATCAGGAGCAGGTCGAGGGCGAACACCACGACCGCGACGATGAACGCCACCCGGCCGAGCGAGCTGCCACGGTCGGCGGCGGTGCGGGGCGGGGCGCCGACCGGGAACTGCGGGTACCCGGGGCCTCCCGGCGTGACGGCCGTGGGGTACGCGGGCGGGTAGGGGGTGCCGTCCGCGTACCCCAC
>NZ_SSDM01000394.1:0-10542 GCF_004794375.1 Microbacterium sp. K35
GTCCGGTGTCATCCTCGACGCCCGCACGCGCACGATCGACATCGGCGACGGCCCCGAGAAGCTCCTCGACACCATCCTCGCCGACGGCGCCGCGCTGCTCGCGGCGACCGCGGACGGACTACCGCTGGTCGGTGTCGGCATCGGGGTGCCCGGCCCCGTCGAGCACTCGACCGGACGGCCCACGAACCCGCCGATCATGCCGGGGTGGGACCGCTTCGACGTTCCCGCCTATGTGCAGCGGACATTCGACGTGCCCGTGCTGGTCGACAACGACGTGAACATCCTCGCGCTCGGCGAGCAGGCCACCAGCTGGCCCCGCGTCGACGACCTGATCTTCGTCAAGGTGTCCACGGGCATCGGCGCCGGCATCATCGCGGGCGGACAGCTGCAGCGCGGAGCCCAGGGGTCGGCGGGCGACATGGGCCACGTGCAGGTGCCGCGGGGGGCGGGATCCGAGCGCGATCCGGACGACGAGCGCGACCTCGAGGCCCTGGCCAGCGGCTCGGCCCTCGCGATCGCGCTGCGCGCGGCGGGGCACGAGGTGCACAGCGCCTCCGACGTGGTCGACCTGGTGCGCGGAGGCAACGCGGCGGCGATCGAGGCGACCCGGCAGGCGGGCCGCGACGTGGGCGAGGTGCTCGCCACCGTCGTGAACCTCCTCAACCCGTCGATCATCGTGCTGGGCGGCAGCATCGCGCGGGCCGGCGAGCATCTGCTGGCCGGTGTCCGCGAGGTCGTGTACCGCCGGTCGATCCCCCTCGCCACCCAGCACCTGGCCATCGTGCAGTCCCAGGCCGGAGACCGGGCCGCGGTGCTGGGGGCGGCGATCATGGTCGCCCGCGAGGTGCTCTCCCCCGCGAGCGTCGACCGCTATGTCGCGGCGAAGGGGTCGAAGTCGGCCGACAGCGCGCCGACCTGATCGAGCGTGCTGGCCACCTCGACGAAGCGGCGCTGTTCTGCGGCCTCCTCGATCGACAGCAGCGTGTCGAGCACGTGGTACGCGAACTCGCCCGTGGCGACGTGCGGGCGGTCGTCCGCGATCGAGCGGACCATGTCCAACAGGCCGATGCCGCGACCGGCGAGCACGCCCTCCTGGGCGACGTCGACGATCTCCTGCTCCACGGGCTCCGGCGGCACGAAGTGGCGCGCGAGCGGGCGGGTGATCGTGATCGGCCCCCCGAAGGTGTTGGGGTCGGGGATCGTGATCGTGCCCTCGGTGCCGGTGATCTCCACGATGCCCTGCCGCACGAGGGGCGAGTCGGTGCTGTAGAGGCTCTGGGCCTGGCCGCCGCCCTCGAAGTCGAGCAGCACGCTCAGCGTCGACGGGATCTCGACGGGGAACTCCTGCCCGGCGAGCTCGCCGACCTGCACCCGCCTGGTCGGCGCCCCCTGCAGCCCGAGCGCGGCGACCGCCGCCACCGGGCCGAACACGTGCACGAGCGTCGAGACGTAGTACGGGCCCATGTCGAGCAGCGGACCGGCGCCCTTGGCGTAGAGGAACGCCGGGTTCGGGTGGAAGATCTCCGGGCCCTGCCACTGGAACGTCGTCTGCCCGAACAGCGGCCGCCCGATGTCGCCGCGGGCGATCGCGCGCTTCGCGGTCTGCACCCCGGGGCCGAGCACCGTGTCGGGTGCGGCGCCGATGCGCCGTCCGGCCGCCTCGGCGGTGCGCAGCAGCCGGCTGGCCTCCTCCCGGCTCACGCCGAGCGGCTTCTCCGTCCACACGTGCTTCCCGGCGCGGATGATCGCCTCGGACACCGCGACGTGCGCGGCCGGGATCGTGAGGTTGACGACCACGGCGATGTCGGGGTCGTCGAGCACCACGTCCACGCCGCCCGCCCGCGGCACGCCGTACGCCTCGGCCTGAGAGCGGGCGCGCTCCGGGAGGAGGTCGCCGAGCGCGAGCACCCGCACGTCGGGGAACCGGGTCAGGTTCTGCAGGTACTGGTCGCTGATGTTGCCCGCGCCGATGATGCCGACGCCGACCGCGTCGCCTGCGCGCCCCATCAGCCCGCGACCTCCGCGTCGAGGAACCGCCGACTGCGCTCGATCGCGTCGAACAGGTCGCCCTCGTAGTGGTCGAACTCCACGATGGCGAGCTCGAGCGCGGGGGCCGCCGCGATGGCCGCCACGAGCGGGACGGCGCCGTCGCCCGCGGGCACCTGGTCCGCCGGCGGGTAGGCGTCGAGCAGGGCGGGGTCGAGCGTGCCGTCCTTGGCGTGCACCGCGATCACGCGGTCGCCCAGGCGCTCCAGCAGGGCCACGGGGTCGACCCCACCGCGCGCCACCCAGTAGAGGTCCACCTCCAGCACCACGCGGTCGTCGAGCAGGCCTGCCAGCACCTCCAGACCCGTCACGCCGTCGAACGCGGCCTCGAGCTCGTGGGCGTGGTTGTGGTAGCCGACGCGCACGCCCATCGCGGCGCCGACCTCGGCCGCGGCGTTGAGCAGTCGGGCGGTCTCGGCGATCTGCTCCACCGACTCCCAGCGGGCAGGTTCGGTGTACGGGTCGATCACGGTGTGCATGCCGAGCGTCTTCGCCGCCGCGAACACCTCGGCGGGCGCGGGCACGGGCAGGGTGGTGCCGCTGCCGTCCGGGTTGACGAACGACTCCGACGCCAGGAACGCGTGTCCGGAGGGCGCGGTGAGACCGGCGGCGGCGAGCGCGGCGGCCATCGCCTCGGCCCTGCGCACGAAGTCGTACGGCTCGACGGCCGTGAACCCGCGCGCGGCGACGGCGGCGAGAGTGCCGTCGAGGTCGGCCTCCAGCTGCTCGCGGATGGTGAACAGCTGCAGGGACGTCTGGATCGTCATCGGTCGTGCTCCTCGGGTCGTCGGCGACTCGCGGGTGGTGCCCCGCGCTGGCACGCTATCACCCAATACCTCCACATGGAAGTTTTGATCGCACTAGACTCGGGCCATGCCCCCCTCCTCCGGCGACGGTCCCGAGCGCCCACGCGTCCGCGGCGCCTACGCCAAGGGGATCGCGCGTCGGCAGGAGATCCTCGATCGAGCGATCGAGGTGTTCGCGACCCGCGGCGCCGACCGCACGAGCCTGCGCGCGATCGCCAGCGAGGTCGGCGTCACGCACGCCGCCCTCACGCACTACTTCGGCTCTCTGGAGGAGCTTCTGGTAGCCGTCTACCGCGAGAGCAACGCCCCTGGTCGGCACCCCGAGGCGCGAGACGACGCGACGCCCGTCGAGAGCATGATCCTGTCGGCCAGGGTCAACCGCGAGGTGCCAGGACTCGTGCAGCTGTACTCGACCCTGGTGGCCTCCGCGCTCGAGGAGGGCCATCCGGCGGCGAGGGAGTTCGCCACCGACCGGTTCGCGCGACTGCGAGCGAGCATCGCCGCGACCGTGCGGCAGCAGCAGCGCGAGGGGCGCATCCGCGACGACGCCGACCCCGAAGCGGTCGCGGCCCTGGTCATCGCCGCCTCGGACGGCCTGCAGACGCAGTGGCTGCTCGACCCCGACGCCCCGCAGCACGAGGCGCTGACGCTGCTGGACCGCCTGCTCCGCCCCACCCCGGGCGCCGAGCCCCGACCACCGGAGGATGACCGCGCATGAGCACAGGACGGGTCGTGGTGGGCGGGTCCACCGGATTCATGGGGCAGTACCTCACGGAGCGCCTGCGCGGACAGGGGCGGGAGGTCGTGACGGTCTCTCGCTCGGGCGCCGACCTCGCCTGGACCGATCAGGCCGGGATCGACGCGGCGGTCGAGGGTTCCGCGCTCGTCCTCGGCCTCGCGGGCAAGAGCGTCAACTGCCGGTACACGCCGGCGAACCGCGCTGAGATCTTCCGCTCCCGGCTCGACACCACCGCCGCCCTGCGCACCGCGATCGCGCGTGCCTCGGCCCGGCCCGCCCTGTGGATCAACTCGTCCACCGCGACGATCTACCGCCACGCCGAGGACCGGCCGATGACCGAGGCGGACGGCGAGCTCGGCAGCGGCTTCTCGGTCGAGGTCGCGAAGGCCTGGGAGCGGGAGCTGTTCGCGGGCGCGCTGCCCGGCACGCGCCGTGTCGCCCTACGCAGCGCGATCGTGCTGGGCGACGGCGGAGTGCTCGGCCCGCTGCGCACCCTCGCCCGCCTGGGCCTCGGTGGTCCGCAGTACGACGGGCGCTGGCCGGTGAGCCGTGCGCGCCGGGAGGCCGGCACCGCGCATCGCTTCGGCGCGCGCCGCGGTCGCCAGCGGTTCAGCTGGATCCACCTCGAGGATGTGGCGCGGATCGTGGAGTTCCTGGAGCAGACGCCGGCGCTGGAGGGTCCGGTGAACGCCGCGTCACCGAACCCCGTGGACAACGTCGCCTTCATGGCGGCCGTGCGTCGCGCGCTGGGGGTGCGTCTCGGCCCGCCGACGCCGCGGTGGATGCTGGAGCTGGGCGCGATCGGCATCCGCACCGAGACCGAGCTCGTCTTGAAGAGCCGGTGGGTGCTGCCCGAGAAGCTCCGTGCCGCGGGCTTCACTTTCCGCCACCCCGACCTCGATGAGGCGCTGCGCTCCTCCTTCGCCGCGTCGACCTGATCGCACCCCGGCGCGCGATCAGGTCGACGTCTCGGGCGAGGGTCACACCGAACGCTGCAGGGCCGGGAACGTCCAGCTCCCGTCGAGGAGCTCGGCCCGCGGACGGTACAGACGCACGAGGTAGTTCCACCCCTCCGGAATCGGGATCACGTTCGGCACGCCGTCGGGGTGGTCGCCGAACCGCACCGTGATGGCGCCGTCGTCGTCCCGGACTCCGGTGATGTTGTTGATCGTGTAGGCACCGCGGTCGTTCGGCTCGAAGAAGCCGTCGGCGTTGTACACCGAGATGGACCAGAACCCGTCCACGGGAACGTCGACCACTCGGAGTTCGTACCGCCCCTGCGGCAGCCGCGGGTCGACTCCGATGTACTGAGCCTCCCAGGAGGGCAGCCCTCCCCACCCCGCCGCGGTTCCGATCAGTGCCGGATCGGATCGACTTCGGCCTCGGCCCCGAACATGCGGTCGAAGCCGCGCAGGTTCCGCGCAAGAGTCAGCAGCGCCCCGCGTGTCTCGTCCAGGTCCGCGGGGTCGTCGTCGGGGAGGGGGAACGGTTCGGCGGACGCACTGTCGATCCCGAGCTGATCCTGGAGCGCCGTCACGACGGCCACGTCTGCCTGGTCTTCCGGGTCGACGAGGATGCGCACCGCGACCACGACGTAGGGTGTGCCGAACCGCTCGGTGGTCAGCCGGTACTCTCCGGGGTCGTGGAAGACGGCGTCCACGTAGTGGCGTTCGTTGACGACCATCGCCGAGAGGTAGCGATCGCCGTGGTCCGGGATCGTGAGCGTCGCCCCCGCGCGGATGTCGACGACGGCGAAGCTGTAGAGCGTGTCGCGGTTGAGCCGGATGACCGTCTGATGCTCGATCGCGGCCGGCTCCCTGTTGTGTCGGAACCGGTTCACGCCCCCGGCATCGCGCTGCAGGTCGGACATCATGCGGTGGGTCTCGGCGACGGCGAAGTTCTCCACGTTCACGGGTGCGCTCATACCGGCATGATGGCACCGACGCGCACCCCGAGCCAGGATCGTCTCGAACGGCCGGTCTCCGAACCGTCTACGCTCCCGCCGCGGGCGCGTCGCCGTCGTCGCGTCGCCGCTTCTCGAGTTCCTCGCGCAACCGCCACTCCTCGATCTCGCGGTCGAGGTCGGCGATCTGCTGCTCCGTCGTGCGGGTGTCGCGGGGCCGGGAGGGGGGCGCCGTCACGGTGGGTGCGGCGGGTCGTTCGGCCCTCCGCATCCGGGGGATCGCGACGCCGCCCTCGCCGTACTCGCGTCCGAGCGCGAACCACAGCAGGCTTCCGACGAGCGGCAGCAGGATCACGATGATCAGCCACACCATCTTGGGCAGGTGCTTCACCTGCCCGTCGTCGCGGGTGATGATGTCGATCAGCGCACCGACCATCAGCGCGATGATCAGCAGCGAGAACAGGAACGGCATGAGTTCAGGGTAGACGACGGGTCGTGCGCCGCGCCGCCCTAGGGCAGGAGATGCCCGGCGGCGCGGAACAGCTCGTACCACTCGGGCCGCGTGAGGACGACGTCGGCGCCGGCCGCCGCGTCCCGCACGCGCTCGGGGGTCGTGGTCCCCAGCACGACCTGCATCCCGGCGGGGTGCCGCGTGATCCACGCGGTGGCGATCGCGATCGGCTCGACGCCGTACTGGGCCGCGAGCCGGTCGATCACGGCGTTCAGCTCGGCATACTCCGGACTCCCCAGGAAGACACCGGCGTCGGTGCCGCTCTGGAACGGCGACCACGCCTGCACCGTGATGCCGTTCAGCCGGCAGTAGTCGACGATGCCGCCGCCGTCGCGCACGATGCTCTGGTCGTGTCCGCCGATGTTCGCTGCGACCGGCTGCGCGATGATCGGCGCGTGGGTGAGCGACAGCTGCAGCTGGTTGGCGATCAGGGGCTGGCGGACGGCCGTGCGGAGCAGGTCGATCTGCGACGGGGTGTGATTCGAGACGCCGAACGCCCTGACCTTGCCGGAGGACTCGAGGTGGTCGAACGCGCGCGCGACCTCGTCGGGCTCGACGAGCGCGTCCGGTCGGTGCAGCAGCAGGACGTCGATGCGATCGGTGCGCAGCGCCGCGAGCGATCCCTCGACCTGGGTGACGATGTGGTCGTAGGAGAAGTCGAACATCCCCTGCGTCGGCACGATGCCGCACTTGGTCTGCAGCACGATCTCGTCGCGCTCGCCCGGGCTGAGGGCGAGCGCCTCCGCGAAGCGGGCCTCACAGCGGTGCATCGCACCGCCGTAGATGTCGGCGTGGTCGAAGAAGTCGATGCCGGCCTCGCGGGCTGTCGCATACAGCTCGCGGATGTGGGCGTCGTCCTTGTCGGCGATACGCATCATCCCGGCGATGACGGCGGGGGCGGTGGCGGTTCCGAAGGGCACGGTCTTCATGGTCGCCACGCTATCGCGCACTCACGGGTCCACGGCAGTCGAGAACGGCAGGAGGTCCGTCACCGGGATGTCGAGCGCCGCCGCGATGCGCGCGAGGTCGACCATGGTGAAGTCCACGCGCGCGTCGAAGAGGTCGTGCAGTCGACGAGCGGAGATGCCTGATCGATCCGCCAGCCGGTCGAGCGACACTCCGGCGTGCAGTCGCGCCGCCTCCACCGTCGATGCCATCGTGTGACTCAGTTCTGTCCCCATACGCCGACACTACCCCCACACGTGGACACTCACTCGGGAAGAATGAACCGATATGACGGCATCTTGATCTCGGAGCGCTGCTAGGGTGTGCCGAATGAGGACACCTGCCGAGCAGTTCAACGAGGCCGTCGGGCGGCAGATGCGGGCCGAGATCGCCGCCGCGCGCAGCAGCATCGCGGCGATGGCGCGCAGCGTGGGGATCGCACGCAGCGCCCTCGACAACTACGTCACCGGAAAGCGCGCGATCCCGGTGCCCGTGGTCTATGCCGTGTGCGCGACTCTCGGGATCGAGCCGCACGTCCTGGTCGCGAGAGCCGAGGAGCGCCTCGACGCCGACGGCACCACCGCCATCATCACTCCCCTGCGCCGCACCGCCGATGTCGCCACCCCGCGCGACAATACCCGCGAGGTCGCCTTCGAATCCGACGAGCGGCACGACGCCGACACCGACGACCTCTACGACTGACGCCGACGACCGTGGGAGGACGCACATGCAGCAGCTCCTCCTGCGCGCCGAAGACCTCGGTCTGCGCGTGATCGAGCGCCCGGGACGCACGCGCGGCGGGTTCGATCCCGCGACCGGCACCATCCGCCTCGCGCCGGGCATGAGCAGACGGACGGCCCGCAGCGTGCTGGCGCATGAGCTGGGTCACGCACATCTCGGTCATCGACCCACCGAGGTCCCCCACACCCGCGAACGCCAGGAACGGGCGGCGGACGAATGGGCCGCCCGGCTCCTCCTCACACCGCAGGCGTATGCCGCCGCCGAGCGGGCTCGCGGCGCGCACCTCGCGAGCCTCGCCTTCGAGCTCGATGTCACGGTCGAGATCGTCGTCGCCTTCCAGCGTCTGCTGCGCCAGGGGACCACCGCGACTCGGGCGGCGTGAGATCCACCCGCATCGCGCTGGTTGAATGGGGACATGGCCTTCCTCGTCCCACCCGCCCCCGTGACCCTGACCGGCGACCTCGTCGAGCTGCGTCCCCTCGATCGCTCCCACATCGACGGGCTGGTCGACGCCGTCCGCGAGGGCGAGCTGTGGAAGACGGCGTGGTACACGTCGGTCCCGGAGCCCGACGGCGTGGCCGCGGAGGTGGATCGGCGGCTCGGGCTCGTCGACCGCGGCGAGATGCTGCCGTTCACCGCGATCGACGCGAGCGGACGGATCCTCGGCCTCACGTCGTACTACGACATCGTCGCCGACGTGCCTCGGCTCCACATCGGCTACACCTGGAACCGCCCGTCCGCGCACGGGACCGGAACCAACGCGGAGTCGAAGCTGCTGCTCCTGCGGCACGCGTTCGAAACGCTCGGGGTGTTCCGCGTGGGGCTCACCACGCAGTGGGTCAACTTCCAGTCGCGCACGGCGATCGAGCGACTGGGCGCCAAGCAGGACGGCGTGATGCGCGCGATGAGTCGTTACCGCAACGGCGCGCTCCGCGACAGCGTCGAGTACTCCATCATCGAGCCCGAGTGGCCCGCGGTCCGGGCGAACCTGGAGGCGCGGTTGTCCCGTCGGCGCTGAGCGATCGCGCCGACGGGGTCGGCCTCACTCGGTCGGGCTGCCGGTCCAGTTCTTGGAGCGGCGCGTGGCCGAACCGCGCTGCCGCATCGCGAAACCGAGGGCGAGCGAGACCAGGATGATGCCGGCGCAGAAGGTGAGCGCGGCGGCAGTATCGGGAAGCTCGTGCGCGATCCCCAGCAGCCAGAAGCCCCCGAGGAAGAGGATCATGAAGAACAAGAAGCTGAGGATCACGGGATCTCCTGTCGTCGGTGCCCTACCAGGATAGCCCGGGCCCGGGAAGGCCCTGTGCCGCGGTCACCGGCCCTGGTGTGATCGTCGCATGACCAGTACGCTCACCGCCCTCGCGATCTCCTGCACGCTCAAGCCGTCCCCCGCGGAGTCGAGTTCCGATCTCCTCTCGCGCCAGCTGCTCGACGCCCTGTCCGCTCATGACGTCTCGGGCGACGTGGTGCGGGCCGTCGACTTCGACATCCGCCCCGGCGTCGAGAAGGACATGGGCGACGGCGACCAGTGGCCGACTCTGCGTCGGCGGGTGCTGGCGGCGGACATCCTCGTGTTCGTGACGCCGATCTGGATGGGCCAGCACTCGAGCGTGGCGCAGCGCGTGCTCGAGCGGCTCGACGCCGAGCTGAGCGAGACCGACGACCAGGGCCGCCCGATCCTGTTCGACAAGGTCGCGATCGCCGGCGTGCTCGGGAACGAGGACGGCGCCCACCACATCTCGGCGATCCTGTTCCAGGCGCTCGACGACATCGGCTACACGATCCCCGCCCAGGCCTCGGTGTACTGGAACGGCGAGGCGATGCAGACGGTCGATTACAAAGACCTCGAGGAGACCCCGGAGAAGGTGGCCTCGGCCATCCAGACGGCCGCGCGCAACGCGGCACACCTCGCACGGCAGCTGACCGCGCAGCCGTACCCGGCATCCTGACGCGAGGACACCCGCCGCGGCGCCCTCACTCCGTGGCCGCGAGGCGCCGGCGCCAGTAGTCGATCTCCGCCTTCGACCGTGGATGGCTGAGGGGATCGACCGCGGCATCGGCGTCGTCGAGCCACGCCTGCGCGGAGAGCCGGTCCCCGGCCACGCACGACAGGGCGCCGAGCGCGATGCCGGGCGTGAACGGTCGGGTGCGCAGGTGGAGCGTCGTCTCGGTGTGGCCGGTCACCGGATCCCGCACGCCCTCCGCAGCCGGGATGCCCTCCCCTGTGGTGAGCACCGCCGCGAGCCGAGCCCGGTCGCCGCAGGCGCCCAGGAACGGCACGATGGCCGAGCGCACGCGGGCGGCCAGCCGCTCGAGGGTGTCCTCCTCCGCGAACCACGCGCTCTCCACGATCGACACATCGAGCTGGTAGGGCTTCACCCGCTGCGGGTCGCGGTGGGCGGCGACGCCGTCCTCCGGATGCAGCGCCGGGAACAGCACGCCGTAGTGCACGCTCATGTGCAGGCCGCTGGAGAAGAAGTCGATGACCTCGACGCGGTCCTCCACGGTCCGCCGCCACGTGCGCCCCGACTTGCGGAAGCCGAATCCGCGCATCGTGCCGTCGACGTGGTCGCGCAACAGCCGATCGACCTCACCACGCAGCACCCGGGGGATCGGATTCGCCTTGGCCCGCACGGCCGCCGCTTTCTCCCGCTTCAGGTCGTCGTCGCGCGTCGCCGCTCGGGCCGTCGCCTCCGAGCCGAGCGCCGTTCCGATGCGCTTCACCAGATCGCGGCGTGCGATGCTCTCCAGCAGCGCCTCGAGCTCTGCGGTGTCGGCGGGCGCCTCGCGCTGCACCAGACTGTCGATCGCCGCGGTCGCCACCCGCAGGGCGAGCGACTCGGTCTGCGGG
>NZ_SSDM01000395.1:0-517 GCF_004794375.1 Microbacterium sp. K35
CGCCGCCGCCGTGGCCGGGTTCGGCTTCGGGCTCGTGGAGGCCTCGGGCTCGGTGGCCGCGAAGGCCGCGAGCACGGGCAGCGCGACCGGGCTGCTGAGCGCGCTGATGGGCACGGTCGCCGTGTGCGCCGCGGCCACCCCGCTCGCGGTGGTGCTGGGAGCGCACACCCGTCCGCTGCTGGCCCTTCTCGCCGCGGTGCCGCTGGTGACCGTGTCGGTGCTCGTCGCGCCCGTGCCGACGGTCGCCGCGAAAGCCCCGGCGCCGCGTGACGTGCGGTCGCTCGCGGTGCTGCTGCCGTTCGCGCTCGCCCTGCCGCTCTACGTGGGGGTCGAGACCGTGCTCTCCGGCTGGTCGGCCGTGATCCCGGAGCGCGTGCTCACGCTCGAACCGGCCGCGGCCGCGCTCGGCACCTCCGCGTTCTGGGGCCTGATGGCGGCGGGTCGTTTCGGGGCAGCGGCCCTGCGCCGCGCGTCGGTGCCCCCGCTCGCGATCCTGGTCGCGGCCACGGCGGGCGCG
>NZ_SSDM01000396.1:0-8069 GCF_004794375.1 Microbacterium sp. K35
CGCGTCGAGCCGCTCGACCACCGCGGCGACCTCCGGCGCGGGGAGACCGCGGAGCAGCTCGCGGATGCGCGACCGCATCTCCGCGCGTACCGGCGGCGACATGCGCCGCGAGCGCACCAGGTGGTGAGAGCTGAGCGCGAGCGCGGTCCACACGGCCTTGGGCAGGAAGCGCTCGGCGTCGCGGTCGCGCTGCGCCAGGGCGACGACCTGGGACAGGGCCTCGGCGAAGTCGAGCTGCCGCCGGTCGGCGATCTGGGTGAGCGAGCCCGCGACGCCGCGGCGGTAGAGCAGTGCCGGGGCGTCGACGACCGCGAACGACGAGGCCTCCAGGTGCAGCCGCCAGATCCACGGCCGGTCCTCCGCGGTGAACAGTCCGGGCGGGAACCCGGCAAGGCCCCGGTCGAGGAGGCGGCGGTGGAACAGCCCGGCCCAGGCGTACGGGTAGTCGACCATGGTCGGCTCGTCGGCGGGCAGGATGGCGCTCCTCGGCGAGGCGACGGTCTCGCGCCAGGGGAACGGCGCGCGCACCAGCGTGCGGCGGGTGCCGGTGACGGTCACGTGATCGGTGCGGACGAAGTCGCAGCGCAGCGCGCGCAGGCGAGAGGCCAGCACGGCCAGCCGCCGCGGCTGCAACCAGTCGTCGCCGTCGAGGAAGCAGAACGCCTCGCCCTCGACGAGCGCGAGACCCTGGTTGCGGGCGCTCGCCAGGCCGCGCGGCGTCGGGTTGTGCACCACCCTGGCGCGCGGGAACCGGTCGGCGTAGTGCTGCATGAGCGCGCGCGTGTCGTCGCGGGAGCCGTCGTCGATCGCCACGAGCTGCAGATCGTGCGGGTCGTCGAACTGCCGGGTGAGGGTCTCGAGGGTCGTCCCGATGTAGGGTCCGGCGTCCTTCGCGGGAAGGATGACGGTGACGAGGGGCGTGCGCACGGAACTCCCGGGGTGGGCGGTGTGCGGAGATCGTCGCAGTCGCGCGTGTCCGGTCGGCGACATCACGGTGAACGGAGGGTGACGCGAGGCGCGGCAGGCACAACGCTGAGGTGTGGTCCGCACCCGAACGAACCACACCCCCAGTGCGTTGCACTGCCGGGTGCGAGCACCCGGGAAACCGACACCGTGCGGTGCCGGCCCACCCCGCGGTTTACTGGCCCCCACCAGCGGGCCGAGGGGTGTGCGTCGAGAGCGACTCCATGAAGATCAACACTCAACACGTAACATGATACATACCTCTCCACGAGATGCCGAATCGATGCGGGGAGCCGCGTCGATTGGCGCGGTCACCCGGCATCCGCGACCATGGACCCCATGCTCTGGCCGTTCGGAACGATCTGGCGACCGGTGCGACGGCGCCGCCGGAGCACCGGGATCGACCTGCGCTGGCTGTCCGCGCGCACGTGGACAGAGCGCTGGTATCCCCAGGGCATCGACGTGGGCCGGCTGCGCGGACGACGCACGCTCGCGGTGAGCTGGTTCCGCCAGGACAGGGCGGGCCGCCACCTCGCCTCCCGGGTCACGATGATCGACCTCGACCGGTCGCGTCACCTCGACGTGGTGCTCGCCGTCCCCGGGGAGGACGGCCGCCTGGAGCCCGCCCCGATCCACGCCGGCGGCCTCGCGTGGTTCGACGACCGCTTGTTCGCGGCGGCCACGGGCCAGGGGATCTGGGAGTTCGACCTGGCGCGGCTCCGCCGGGTGCGCGGCTCCGACGCCCACAGCCTGGCCGGGAGCCGCCGCCGCGGCGGTCGCAGCACCGTGCTCGTCGCCGTGCGCACGGCGCAGCACCCGGTCGACCTCCGCTGCTCGTTCCTCGGGCGGGTGTTCACGGCCGACGGCACTCCCCTGCCCCGTGTGCTCATCGGCGAGTACCGCGGGAACGACCGCGGCGTGGTCGGCGAGTTCGACATCCCGAGCGCCGCGCAGCCCCGCTTCGTGGAGCGCGACCGGGTCGCGCCCGGCCTCCGGCACCTGCAGGGCGCCGTGCGCTGGGGTGAGACGCGCTTCGTGTCGCAGTCCGATCTGCTGCACCCCGGAGCGCTGTGGACCGATCGCGACGGTTCCTGGCGGCGACACCCCGTTCCGCTGCCCGCCGGGTGCGAAGACCTCGCCCTCGACCCCGAGGCGGGGGTGCTGTGGACGCTCGGCGAGCACCCGTGGCGACGCGTCGTCCGCGGCATCCCCTTCTCCGCGCTCGACCTCCCCGGGTGAGCGGCGGCGGCTGGCACATCGGCGGGCGAACGTAGACTGAGGGAGTGAAGAAGCCCGCCCCCCTCCTCGTCTACACCGTGCTGCGCCTGCTGGCATTCCTCGTCCCGCTGGCGATCCTGTGGTTCTTCTTCCCGATCTTCCGCGAGTTCTGGTGGCTCGCCGCCATCTTCGCCGCCCTCATCGGGGCGAGCATCTCGATGCTGTTCCTGCGCACGCCGCTGTCCGACGCCTCGGCGCGTCTGCACGAGCGGCGCGAGGGCCGGGTGTCGGGTCAGCAGGCCGATGCCGATGCGGAGGACGAGGCGATCGACGCCGCCCCCGACGAGACCCGCCGCGACTGAGCGCTCCCGCGGTCAGCCGACGGACGCGGAGATCGCGACGGACGCCCGGATCACGACGGACACCGAGATCAGCCGACCAACGTCCGGATCAGCCGACGAACGCCGAGATCAGCCGACGGACCGCCGGATCAGCCGACGAACGCCCAGAACAGCGCGCCCGCGTAGAGCAGCGACGTGAGCGAGGTCAGGGCCAGCGCCGTCACCAGCTCCCGCGGCTGACGGTACGTCCAGACGATCAGCACGGCGGGCAGCCCCGCCAGCAGCGCGAGCAGCGCGATCCACGCGATCGGGAACAGCAGCGCCAGGAACACCGCGATCCCGAACGGCGCGAGGACGAACAGGGTGAACAGCACCTGGGTCGCACGCCGCCCGATCAGCACCGTGAGCGTGCGCTTGCCGACGGCGCGGTCCTGCTCGATGTCGCGGAGGTTGTTCGCCAGCAGCACCGCGCACGCGAACAGGCCGGCCGCGATCGCCCCGAGCCACGCCTGCTGCGGGAGCGCGAAGATCTGCACCCACGTGGTGCCGAGCGTCGCCACGAGCCCGAAGAACACGAAGACGAACACCTCGCCCAGGCCGTAGTAGCCGTAGGGTCGCTTGCCGCCCGTGTAGAACCACGCGGCGACGATGCACGCGGCGCCGACGGCCAGCATCCACCACTGCTCCGTGCGCACCACGATCGCGAGGCCGACCGCCGCGGCGAGCGCGAAGAACACGAGCCCGATGATCAGCACGGTGCGCGGCTTCACCCGCCCGGAGGCCGTCAGCCGCGCCGGACCGACACGGTGGGCATCGGTGCCGCGGACCCCGTCGCTGTAGTCGTTCGTGAAGTTCACGCCGATCTGCAGCAGCACCGCGACCGCGAGGCAGGCGAGGGCGATGACCCAGTGGAACTCGGGCCCCGTGCTGCGCGCGGCGCCCGTGCCGATCACGACCGGCGCGACCGCCAGCGGCAGGGTGCGCAGTCGCGCGGCACCGATCCAGTCGGAGACGGTGACCGGACCGGCCTCGACCGCGGGCCGCTTGGCCGGGTTTCCGCTGGTGTGCGGTCGGGTTCGGGTGCCGCTCTTCTTCTTGCGCCGGGAGGATGCTGCCACGCTCGAAATCCTAGTCGGCGCGGCGCGGGGACCCTCAGCGGTGCGGGTTGCTGTCCTTGCCGTCGAGCCACAGGGTGTCGGACGCATCGCTGTGGGAGCCTCCCGTGCCGACGTGCTTGTCGCTGATCTTCGGCCCCTTGAGGATGACGTGGGTCATGGCCTGCGCGTGACCGTGGCCGAGGCCGTACTCCTGCTTGAGCCACGTGAGCACGACCGTGGACTTCGTGCCCTCGTCGAAGCCCTGGGCGCGGGCGAGCTCGATGAACTGGCGGGGCGTGAGCCCGGTCTGGGTCTCGACCTTGTCGAGGTAGGCCTGGAAGGACATGGGTTCTCCTGATCAGTCGTTGTCGAGGAAGGTCTGGACGATGGTGGCGGAGGCGTGGATGCACAGGATGCGCAGCAGCCCGTCCCCCGCGTTCGTGAAGCCGTGCGGCGTGAAGGCGGCGACCGTGGCGGTGTCGCCCGGTCCGGCGAGGAGGATCCGGTCGCCGACGCGGAGGCGGACGGTCCCCTCCAGCACCACCCAGGTCTCCGAGTACGGGTGCCAGTGCAGCCCTGGACCCTCGCCCGGCTGATTCTCGACGAAGAAATAGGAGACGTCGGCGCCGTGCTCGGCCCCGACGAACCGGCGGCTGCGGCCGGTGCCGATGCGGAGGTCGGCGTCGCGGACGAGCGACGAGGGAGCGGGTGTGGTGGTCATGTGCCCAGTCTCGACAGCGCATCCGCGGGCCCCTAGTGTTTCGATGTGGATCGAAACACGGCACCCATCGAGGGGCGGGAGCATCCTGACCACCGGGTCGAGTTCCACCTGAGTCCCGGTGACATGGAGGCGGTGCGCTTCGGTGTCTCCCCCGGCCACGAGCTGGCCCACGCCGTCCGCGCTCTCCTCCGCTTGGCGGCGCATCCGCTCCAGTGGGGGTGGCTGCGCGTCGTGCGCGAACGGCTGCCGCGCGACGGCTTCGCGCTGCTCGCCGCGGTGATCGGCGACGACGGCTACCTTCCCGACTTCCTCACCACGACCCCGCGGTGGGACCTCACCCCGGAGGCGGAGCTCGCGGCGCTCCGCACGACCGCGCTGGAGCCCATGCGCGTGGACCTCGGGAAGATGGTGCAGCGCTCCGCCGGCCCTCGACGCGAGGCGCTGCGGGACATGCGGGACGATCCGGCGCGGGCCAGGGCGCGGATCGCCGACGCCTGGTCGGAGCTGTGGGAGGTGGCGCTGGACCCGGTCTGGCCGCAGCTCGAACGACTCCTGCGCGCGGACATCGCGGTGCGGGCGCGCGCGATCGCCACGTCGGGCATCGCGGGGATGGCGAGCGACCTGCATCGGCAGGTGTCGTGGGGCGACGGCGCCGTGCGGGTGTCGCTGCGGCGGCACAGCGAGCGGGTCGACTGCCGCGGCAGCGGACTGGTGCTCGTGCCCTCCGTGATGTCGTCGTGGGGCTGCATGGTGCTCACCGAGCCGCCCGCGCAGCCGACCCTCTTCTATCCGGCCCGCGGGGTCACGGCCGGGTGGGCGCGCGACACCACCGAGGTCGAGTCGGCCCTGGGTGCCCTGCTCGGCCCGGCCCGCGCCGGCATCCTGCTGCGGGCGGGCGCCGAGCGCACCACGTCGCAGGTCGCCGTGGAGGCCGGGATCGCGGTGTCGACGGCGTCGCACCACCTGACCGTGCTGCGGGAGTCGGGGCTGATCGCGAGCGAGCGCCGCGGCAGCCGCATGCTGCACCTGCGCACCCCGCTCGGCGAGGCCGTGGTCGGCGCGGCGCTCTGACGCGGGCGGGTCAGCGCGCGGTCGTTCGACCGCGCAGACAACGGCGACGCGACGCGGATGCCGGCCGACGGTGCGCGCTGCGGCGGTGGACTACTCCCCGGCGCCGACCGGGATGATCGGGCGGTGCTCGTAGTAGGTCTGCAGCACCACCGTCGTGCGGGTGCTCACGTTGGCGGCGAGCCGGACGTCGCGCACGAGCTGCTCCAGGTCGCGGGGGGTCGGAACGCGGACGAACAGCATGTAGCTCGCCTCTCCCGCGATGGAGTGACAGGCCTCGATCGCGCCCAGGTGCTCGAGCAGCTCCGGCGCGTTGTCGGGCTGGGCGGGGTCGAGCGGGGTGATCTCGATGAACGCCGACAGCGGAGTGCCCACCTGCTCCGGGTCGAGGATCGCTCGGTAGCCGGAGATCACCCCGCGCGTCTCCAGGCGGCGCAGGCGGGACTGCACGGCGGAGACCGAGAGGCCGACGGCCTCGGACAGCTGGGACAGCGTGGCGCGGCCGTCACGGGAGATCGCGGCCAGGATCGCGCGGTCGACAGAATCATCCATGGCTGTAAGATTATCGTCAGGATTCCGTATTTGCCGGAATCTTTCCGTTAAACACTGCGATCGGAGGTTCCGATGTCCCTCGTTTCCGCCAACAGTTCCGCTGTCCAGGCCATCGTCGGCGAACCCGAGGTCGTCGAGGACGCGTCGACCGCGGAGCAGTCCGCCGCCTGGACCCAGTTGAAGTCGGCCGCCATCGCGCTGCGCGAGCTGCAGATCAAGGACGGCTCGATCCCCGAGGCCGCGCACCACGACGACGCCCGCGCGCTCGTCGGCGCGATCACCGCGAGCATCCAGGCCCTCGCCCCCGCCTTCCCGCACGATGCCGACTACCTCGCCGCGTCCGTCGCCGACTTCGAGCGGTGGGCGTCGGAGGACTTCGGCGTGCCGGACTTCCTCGACTCGCTCGTGGCCTTCCAGCCGCAGCAGCACCGCATCGACGGCATCCGCCACCTCGTGGTCTTCCCGATGTACACCCAGAACGGCTCCAGCGATCGCCTGGTCGAGGCGCTGATCGTCGAGACCATCTGGCCCGAGTTCATCGCCGCGCTCGAGGCCGGCGACTACGGCAACAAGCTGTTCGTCTCGCTGCGACTCGTCGACTTCACCCCGGGCTACGACACCAACTCCGCCGTGCTGTTCCCCGAGACCGTCGCCATGCGCGAGATCCCGACGTTCACGTGGGGCGCCATCTTCCAGGACCGCGAGGCCGCCCGCTACCGCCGGGTCGTGCGCGCCGCCGCCGGGATCACGAACCTGGAGCTGCCGGAGCGCGCCGCCGCGATGCTCGACGACCAGGAGATGGCCGAGAAGACGTTCGTGATGTGGGACATCATCCACGACCGCACGCACATGCGCGGCGACCTGCCGTTCGACCCGTTCATGATCAAGCAGCGGATGCCGTTCTTCCTGTACTCGCTGGAGGAGATGCGCTGCGACATGACCGCGTTCCGCGAGTCGGTCAAGATCGAGCGCGCCCTCGACGCCCGCGTGGCGGCGGGCGAGGAGCTCACCGAGACCGAGCGCGAGATGCACGAGTACGCGCACCTGGTGCAGTACGCCGTGATCTTCGACCGCATCTTCCGCTTCGCGATCACCGGCACCCGCGTCCGCAACTACGACGCGGTGGGCGGCCAGCTGCTGTTCGCGTGGCTGCACCAGCGCGGCGTGCTGCACTGGACCGACACGGCCCTGGCGTTCGACTGGGACAGCGTGCCCGACGCGGTCGTGGCGCTGGGTGATGCGATCGACGACCTGTACTGGCACTCGATCGACCGTCCGAAGGTCGCGCACTGGCTCGCCGCCTACGACCTCGTGCGCGGCACGCTCACCCCGCACCCCGCCTCGCAGTGGGCACGCGGACTCTCGGACGAGATCCTCGCCGGCGCCCCGAAGGGCTACACCGACGCGGTGATGGACGACGAGTTCCCCCTGTCGATGTTCTTCGAGACGCTCGACAAGAAGATGAAGCCCGTCATCGAATCGACGGTCGGCATCCGCGGCACGGACGACTGATCCGCACCGCCACCGTTGTGACGCTGGGGCGCACAGCCTCTGCGGCCGGAGACCCGAATCCGGGTCCGGCCGCAGAGGCCTTCTCGGCAGGAGGAGAGTGATCGCATGACCGACACCACGCCGCACGGACCGCGCGGACGCACCGTGCTCCTGGCCGGGGCCACCAGCGCCGCGGGACTCGCCGTCACCCGGGCCCTGCACGACGCCGGCGCGCGGGTGGTCGCGACCGGCCGCTCGGCCGAGCGCCTCACCCCTCTCGCCGACGCGGGAGCCGAGACCCGGGTGGCCGATGCGACCTCCCTCGCGGAGATGACCGCGCTCGCGGAGCAGCTCGGACCCGTCGATGCCGTGGTGCCCCTGGTGGGCGGCTGGCGCGGCGGCGGAGGTCTCGCGGGACAGAGCGACGAGGACTTCGACGCGCTGCTCCCGGCGCTCGAGGCGGTGCGAGCCACCAGCCGGACGTTCGATGCGGCCCTGCGCGCCTCGACGGCCGGGCGGTTCGCGGTCGTGTCGTCGACGGCGGTCGCGCGCCCCCTCG
This sequence comes from Microbacterium sp. K35, assembly GCF_004794375.1. Taxonomy (NCBI): domain Bacteria; kingdom Bacillati; phylum Actinomycetota; class Actinomycetes; order Micrococcales; family Microbacteriaceae; genus Microbacterium; species Microbacterium sp. K35. The sequence goes on from NZ_SSDM01000396.1 coordinate 8,011, forward strand.
CCGGTGGGGCGAACTACGCGGCGGTGAAGGCGGCGAGCGAGGCGTGGACGCGCGCCGCC
>NZ_SSDM01000040.1:0-1931 GCF_004794375.1 Microbacterium sp. K35
TGGCCGAGACCGGCACCGTGCGGGCGGCCTCGGCCACGTTCGTCGGCTGGGCGGGATTCCCGCTCGCGGACGAGCTCGGACGACGTCTGGGCGTGCCGGTCAGCGTCGAGAACGACGTCAACGCGTTCCTGCTCGGAGAAGCGGCCGCGCTGAGCCGCACCGAGCGCGACGTGCTGGGCGTGATGCTCGGCACGGGCGTGGGCGGAGCCGTCATCATCGACGGCGCGCTCCACCACGGGCCCCACGGTGCGGCGGGCGAGATCGGACACACCCCCGGGTACAGCGAGCTCGTGTGCACCTGCGGGCAGACGGGGCACCTGGAGACGCTGGCCTCCGGAACCTCCATCGCCCTGCGCTACCGCGAGCGGACGGGCGGCGAAGCGGCAGACGCCCGGGCGGTCGCCGCCCTCGCGCGGGGTGGAGACGCCGACGCCCTCGCCGTGTTCGCCGCAGCCGGTCGCGCGGTCGCCCTCGCCAGTGCGAGCGCCGCGACCCTGCTCGACCTGCCGACCGTGATCGTGGGCGGTGGCGTCGCCTCGGCGTGGGACCTGCTGGAACCCGCGATCCAGGCGACCCTGCGCACGGACTCGCCGGTGTCGGGCATCCCGCTGCGCATCGTCCCGGCGCAACTGGGCTCCGATGCGGTCGCCCTCGGAGCGATCGAGACCGCCCGTCGGGCCCTCGCCCCCGCACCCACACTCTGAATCGACTCCCCGGATGAGAGGTATCGCATCGTGACCGCACCCCAGGACGCCCACGAGATCTGGATGGGCCCGCTGCCGCCCGTCGCCGACGGCGGCCTGCCGAAGCCCCGCGTGGGCATCGCCGGCATCTCGATCGAGTCCAGCACGTTCTCGCCGCACATCTCCGGCGACGAGGCCTTCACGATCCGTACCGGCGCGGACCTCCGCGCCTACTACCCGTTCCTCGACGAGGGGCGCGAGCTGGCCGAGGCCGCCGAGTGGGTTCCGCTCACGCACGGCCGCTCGCTGCCCGGCGGCGCCGTGGACCCCGAGACATACCGGCGGATGAAGGACGCGATCCTCGACGGCATTCGCGAGCACGGGCCCTTCGACGGCTTCTTCTTCGACATCCACGGCGCCATGAGCGTCGTGGGCATGGACGACGCCGAGGGCGACCTGGCCCGTGCCGTCCGGGAGGCACTGGGACCCGACACGCTCGTCTCCACGTCGATGGACCTGCACGGCAACGTGTCGGAGGTGCTGCGCGATGCGGTCGACCTGCTGACCTGCTACCGGATGGCTCCGCACGAGGACTGGCTCAACACCAAGGAGCGCGCGGTGTGGAACCTGCTCGACCGGCTGCGCGGGCCGCACGGCGCCGACCCGCTCGCGCGACGGCCCTTCACCGCCTGGGTGCCGGTCCCCGTGCTGCTGCCCGGTGAGAAGACCAGCACGCGGCTCGAACCGGCGCGCGGTATCTACGCCGAGCTGCCCGCGATCGAGGCGCTGCCCGGCGTGGTCGACGCGTCCGTCTGGATCGGGTACGCGTGGGCCGACGAGCCGCGCTGCCAGGCCTACGTCGTGGTCACCGGCGACGACCGTGAGCTCATCGCCCGGGAGGCCGAGCGCGTCGCCCGCCGGTTCTGGGACGCGCGCGAGGACTTCGTGTTCGTGGCCGAGACCGGCACGCTCGACGAGGCGCTGGACCGCGCGCTCGCGCCCGCAGCCGCCCGGCCGTACGTCATCTCGGACTCGGGCGACAACCCCACCGCCGGGGGAGCGGGCGACGTGACCTGGACGCTCGCGCGCCTGCTGGAGCGACCGGAGCTCACCGACGGGAGCCAGACGACCCTCGTCGCGTCGATCTTCGACCGTGAGGCCGTCGCGCGGGCGGTCGCAGCGGGTGTCGGCGCCGAGGTCGAGCTCGAGGCGGGGGGCCCCCGCGGGGCGGGGCCCCGCGGGGCCCTC
>NZ_SSDM01000397.1:0-367 GCF_004794375.1 Microbacterium sp. K35
GGCGCCCACGAGGTCGCCGCCCAGCAGCGCCGCGTAGCCCAGGTTGTGCGTGGCCTCGGCGACCGGGCCGCGGGCGTCATGCGCCTGATACACGGCGAGGGCGCGGCGGAGGTCGGCGACGCACGCGTCGAGCTCGTGGCGCTGCATGCGCACGACCGAGCGGTTCATCAGGCAGTTCGCGAGCTCGGTGCTCTCGGCCCCGGCGGCGGAGAGCGCGTCGATGGCGCGGGAGAGCTCGGCCTCGGCCTCGGGCAGTCGTCCGCGGTGCATGAGCAGGGTGCCGAGCTGGCCGCCGAGCAGCGCCACCGTCTCGGGCTGCAGTCCCGCGCGCGCGAGGGCCGCCCGGCACAGTTCCTCGGCGGCCCTC
>NZ_SSDM01000398.1:0-4890 GCF_004794375.1 Microbacterium sp. K35
GGCCGCGGTCGCCTGCCGCCCGCGCGGCCGCGACCGACGACGAGACCCAGACGAAGGAGACGCCATGACCGCCCTGATCCAGACCATCGACACCCCGGACGGCCCGTTCACGATCCTGGCCGACGCCGAGCAGCGCGTCCTCGCCTCCGGGTGGACCGACGACGTGGAGGCGATCCTCGGTCGCCTCTCCGCCGCCGCCCGTCCGGAGGAGTTGCGCGACGCCGAGACCGACGCGGCGGCTGCCGCCCTGGCCTATTACGCCGGTGACGTGTCGGCGATCGACGCCGTCGCGGTGAAGCAGACCGGAACCGCCCTCCAGCGCGCGGGGTGGGATGCGCTGCGCGGCATCGAGCCGGGTCGGCCGCTCACCTACACGGGCTTCGCCGCGCGCCTCGGCAATCCGAACGCGGTGCGCGCGGCGGCGTCGATCTGCGCCCGCAACGCCCCGGCCCTGTTCGTCCCGTGCCATCGGGTGCTGCGCACCGACGGCTCGCTGGGCGGCTTCGCGTGGGGTCTCGCCGTGAAGCAGAGCCTCCTGGCCCGTGAGAGCGCCGCGCGCTGAGCCGTCCGAAGCCCCGCCCCGTCTCCGCGCGGGACGGGGCTTTCGGCTGCCGCGGGAATTCCTCTTGCGCCCAGCTGGTTCACAGGAATAGGCTGATGGGCTGTCGCGCCAACCGGACGACCTCGCCGAGCCCATGAGGAGGACACCATGACCACGATCGCCGCCGCGCAGATCGCCACTCTCGGCTCGACCCCGGTGCGCCCGCTCTCCTAGAGCCGCCGCCCCCGTTCTGCACCGGATGCCGGGCTCCAGGAGCCCGCTCTCGCATCCGTCCCTCTTCCTCTTCGTTTCGCCTCGACTCCTCTGAGAGACATGTCTTCCTCGTCTTCCGCGCACAATCCGTCGTCCACCCTGTCCACCCCCGCCGCGCTGTGGCGGCTCAAGCCCTTCGTGAAGCCGGTCGTCTGGCGTCTCGCCGGAGGGGCCGCGAGCGCTCTCGCCGCCGCTCTCATCGCGTTGATGATCCCGATCGTGCTCGAGCAGATCATCGGCGGACCGGTCCGCTCCGGTCACATCGATGCGATCGTGTGGGGCGCGGCCGCCGTGTTCGCCCTGGCGCTCGGCGAGGCGCTCATGGTGTGGCTCCGCCGTCAGTTCGTGCTGTTCCCCGCCACGCAGGTCGAGTACACGATGCGCACGGAGCTGTACTCGCGGCTGCAGACGCTGCCGGTCGCGTTCCATGACCGCTGGCAGTCGGGTCAGCTGCTGAGCCGCATGATGCAGGACATCGGTCTCATCCGCCGCTGGCTCGCGTTCGGCCTCGTGCTGCTCGTGGTCAATGTGCTCACGATCATCATCGGCTCGGTGCTGCTGTTCCGCTGGCACTGGCTGCTGGGCACGATCTTCCTGGTGACCGCGATCCCGCTGTGGATCCGCGGCTACCTGTTCGAGAAGCGCTACGGCGCCCTCACCCGCCGCAGTCAGGACCAGGCGGGCGACCTCGCCACGAGCGTCGAGGAGAGCGTGCACGGCATCCGCGTGCTGAAGGCGTTCGGCCGCGGCAAGCACGCCCTGCGTCGCTTCAGCCGTCAGGCGGAGACGCTGCGCGAGACCGAGATGAGCAAGGCCGGCGCGATCGCGTCCATCTGGTTCTGGCTCGACCTAATGCCGCAAATCGCGTTCGGCCTGAGCCTGATGTCGGGCATCTGGCTGATCTCGCAGGGCGCGATCACCGAGGCCGAGCTGTTCGCCTTCTTCGCGATGGCCGTGGTGCTGCGCTGGCCCATCGAGTCGATCGGCTTCCTGTTCTCGTTCATGCTCGACGCCCGCACGGCGACCGACCGCGTGTTCGAGATCTTCTCCGAGACCAACACCATCACGGACCCGGAGCACCCGGTGCACATCGACGAGCCGCGGGGCGAGCTCGCGTTCGAGAGCGCGCACTTCCGCTACCAGGACGCGGGTGCCGAGGAGCGCGACCTGCTCGACGGCATCGACCTCGTGCTGCGGCCCGGCGAGACCATGGCGCTCGTCGGTCTGACCGGAAGCGGCAAGACCACGCTCACGACGCTCCCCACGCGGCTGTACGACGTGACGGGCGGACGGGTCACTCTCGACGGCGTCGATGTGCGCGACCTGCCGCTCGCGGAGCTGCGTCGGCACATCGCGATGGCGTTCGAGGACGCGACGCTGTTCTCGGCGTCGGTGCGCGAGAACGTGCTGCTCGGACGCGCCGACCTCGACATGCACAGCGACGAGGGGGAGCGCGTGCTGCGCGAGGCCCTCGACGTCGCCCAGGCGTCGTTCGTCGACACGCTGCCGGAGGGGGTCGAGACGGTGATCGGCGAGGAGGGCCTGAGCCTGTCCGGCGGGCAGCGGCAGCGTCTGGCGCTCGCGCGTGCCGTCGCCGCCGCGCCCAAGGTCCTCGTGCTCGACGACCCGCTGTCGGCGCTCGACGTCGACACCGAGGCCCTGGTGGAGGAGGCCCTGCGGCACGTGCTGGCCGAGACCACGGCGCTGATCGTGGCGCACCGCCCGTCGACGGTCGCCCTGGCCGACCGGGTCGCGCTGCTGGAGGCCGGCAGGGTCACCGCGGTCGGCACGCACGCGGAGCTTCTGAAGACCAGCCGCCACTACCGTCACGTCATCTCGAGCCTGGAGGCCGAGGAGGCGGCGCGCACCGGCGCGATCCCGGTCATCCGCGACACCGAGGCGGAGATCCACGATGCGGTGCAGGACGGCCTCCGGGAGGACGCCGCCGACGACGATCTGATGAGCGAGAAGGAGGTGCAGCGATGAGCTCCACCCTCACCGGCACCCAGGACGAGGACCGTTCCCGCCTGACCCGCGAGGAGAGCAGGGCGATCCGCAAGCGGTCGCTGCGCCTGCTCGGCTCGCTCGTGCGGCCGCTCAAGCCGCAGATCGTGCTCGCCGCGGTGGTGCTCGTGATCTCGACGGCGCTGCAGGTCGCCGGTCCGATCCTGATCAGCATCGGGCTCGACCGTGCACTGCCGGCCGTGATCGAGAACGCCGACTGGATGCCGACGTTCGTGGTGGGCGGGATCTACCTGCTGGCCGGTGCGCTCGCGGCCGCCCTGATCGCCTGGTACGTGATCATCGCGGCGAAGCTGACGCAGGCGATCCTGCTCGATCTGCGCAAGCGCATCTTCCTGCACACCCAGCGGCTGAGCCTGGAGTTCCACGAGTCGTACACCTCGGGGCGCATCATCTCGCGACAGACGAGCGACCTCGACTCGATCAGGGAGCTGCTGGACGGCGGCCTGAACGAGCTCGTGTCGGGCGTGCTGTTCGGGCTGTTCACGTTCATCGCGCTGTGCGTGTGGGACTGGCAGTCCGGCCTCATCCTCGCGCTCGGCGGGGTGCCGCTGTTCTTCCTGATGCGCTGGTTCTACTCGCGCTCGCAGCTGGTGTACCGCGAGTCGCGCGTGATCAGCGCCAAGGTCATCGTGCAGTTCGTGGAGACCATGACCGGCATCCGCGCGGTGAAGGCGTTCCGCAAGGAGCCGCGCAACGACGAGGCGTTCCAGCAGGTCGCCGGCGACTACCGCGACGTGAACCGCCGCTCGATGCTGCTGTTCGGCACGTTCGAGCCGGGGCTCATGGGCGTCGCGGCTCTGGTGCTCGGGATCGTCGTGCTGTGGGGCGGCATCCGGGTGTCGACGGGGGCCCTTACGGTCGGCGTGCTGCTGTCCGCCGTGCTGTATGTGCGCAACTTCTTCGCGCCGATGCAGGAGATCGCGATGTTCCTGAACTCCTACCAGTCCGCGACCGCGGCGCTGGAGAAGGTGTCCGGCGTGCTCGAGGAGGTGCCGACGGTGCCCGACCCCGAGAAGCCGGTGGACCTGTGGGAGTCGCGCGGACACGTCGAGTTCGACGAGGTCACGTTCGGGTACAACGGCGAGAAGACGATCCTCCCGAACTTCTCGCTCGACATCCCGGCCGGGCAGACGATCGCCCTCGTGGGGACGACCGGTGCGGGCAAGTCGACGCTGGCCAAGCTCATCTCGCGCTTCTACGACCCCTCGGAGGGTCGGGTGACCCTCGACGGCGTCGACCTGCGCTCGCTGCACCCGAAGGACCTCCGTCGTGCGATCGTGATGGTCACGCAGGAGGCGTACCTGTTCAGCGGGACGGTCGCGGACAACATCGCCCTGGGCAAGCCGGACGCCTCGCTCGACGAGATCAAGGCCGCCGCCCGCGCGGTGGGCGCCGACGGCTTCATCTCGGCGCTGCCCGACGGCTACAACACCGACGTGAACAAGCGCGGTGGGCGCGTCTCGGCGGGGCAGCGGCAGCTGATCTCGTTCGCGCGCGCCTTCCTCGCCGACCCGGCGGTGCTCATCCTCGACGAGGCCACCGCCTCGCTCGACATCCCGTCGGAGCGGCTGATCCAGGACGCGCTGCAGACGCTGCTCGCTGACCGGACGGCGATCATCATCGCGCACCGGCTGTCGACGGTCGCGATCGCCGACCGGGTGCTCGTGATGGAGCACGGCCGCATCATCGAGGACGACACCCCGGAGGCGCTCATCGGCGGCTCCGGCAAGTTCGCGCAGCTGCATGCCGCGTGGCAGGAGACGCTCGTCTGACGGCGTCCGCGTGCGCGGAGGGCCCGGTCTCCCCGTGGAGGCCGGGCCCTCGGCGCATCGCCGCCGTCGGTACGGGTCGGTAGCATCGAGGTATGGACCCCGTGCTGCTCCTCGCCGAGTGGTGGTGGATCGCGCCGACCGCCGCCGCCGGCGCGACCGCTGGTGCGATCGGGCTGCGCCGCCGCAGCACACGGAGCGGGCGGCGGCTCGAGTACGACGCGGCCCGACACGATCTGCGGATCGCGCAGCAGACGGCGGTCGCTCGGCGCACGACGCTGA
>NZ_SSDM01000399.1:0-4794 GCF_004794375.1 Microbacterium sp. K35
CGCGTGAGCCGATGCACTGCGCCCTCGGGGGTGAGGCCCGCGGCGTACAGGGAGCCGGACGGGTGTGCGGCGAGCGCGAACGGCCGGTCGAGCGCGACCGCGGCGTCGCGCGCCTCCCACCGTTCGGTCTCGGGATGCCAGACCAGCGTCCACAGCGCCGGGCGCTCGGACATCGCGCACACCGCGAACTCGCTCGATGCCACCGTGGGCCCTCCCCCCGTCGTCGACACGTCCCCTCCCACTATGGCGTGCGCCGACGGCCGCACCGTCCCTCACGTCGAGCGGGTGAGGAGTGCTGGACGCGCCGGGTCCCTCACCACTATGTTGACGCCTGAGAGCAGCCGTCGAACCGGGGGGTCACCGATGTCACATGTTGTCGCAACCGGAGCCGGGAAGGCCATGATGGAGCGCCGGAACGATCCGACGCACGACTACATCCTGAGACTCACCGGCAAGGACAGACCGCGGGTGCTGTTCGTCGGCACCGCGACGGGCGACGACACCGCCTACATCGTGAGCTTCTACTCCACGTACGACTCCGACCGGTGCGCGCCGCACCACCTGCCGCTGTTCCACCGTGCGGTCGACGACCTCGCCGGGTTCGTGAAGGGCTTCGACGTGATCCACGTGGGCGGCGGCAACACCGCCAACATGCTCGACGTGTGGAAGCGGCAGGGACTCGACGAGATCATGCGCGAGATGTGGGAGGACCCGGCGTCGAACGTGGTGTTCACCGGCGGCAGCGCGGGCGGGATCTGCTGGTTCGAGGGCGGCACGACCGACAGCTACGGCCCCACGCTGCAGGTGCTGCCGGAGGGCCTGGGCTTCCTGCACGGCAGCTTCTGCCCGCACTACGACGCCGAGGACCAGCGCCGGCCGCTGTTCCACGCCTCCCTGCTCAGCGGGGAGCTGTCGACCGGCTACGCGGTGGGCAACCTCCAGTCGCTGCACTTCGAGAACTCCGAGTTCGTGACGGCGATCAGCCCGGTCGACGACCCCCTCGCCCTGCGGGTGGAAGCGGTGGACGGGCGGATCGTCGAGACCGAGCTGCCCGTGCAGGTGCTCACCGGTACCGGGCCCATCGCCACCGGACCCTCCTCCTGACCGGGCCATCCTGATGATCGGGGCATCGTCATGAACGACAACGTCTTCCTCCTCATCGCCCAGCTGATCGTCGTCGTCCTGGCGATCTTCATGGGCACCCGCACCAGCGGGATCGGCCTGGGCGTGTGGGGCCTCGTCGGCGTCGCCGTGCTGGTGTTCGTCTTCGGCGAGGCGCCGGGCAACGCCCCCGTCGACGCGGTGTTCATCGTCATCACCGTGATCACGGCCGCCTCGACCATGCAGGCCGCCGGAGGCATCGACTGGATGGTGTCCGTCGCGGCGAAGGTCATCCGCAAACGCCCCAAGTCGGTGGTGTTCCTCGCCCCCGCGATGTCGTTCCTGTTCACGGTCGGCGCGGGAACGGGCAACATCTTCTATCCGCTGCTGCCGGTGATCTACGACGTGTCGTACCAGCAGAAGATCCGTCCGGAGCGGGCGCTGGCGGTCTCGGCCGTGGCCTCGCAGGTCGGCATCCTGTGCTCCCCCGTGTCGGCTGCGACCGCCTCGATGGTGGTGCTGCTCGCGCCGCAGGGCGTGGACCTCGGCGGGCTGCTGCTCATCATGTGGCCGGCCTCCATCGCGGGACTCCTCGTCGCGGCGCTCGTGATGATGCGCCACGGCAAGGACCTGGAGGACGACCCGGAGTACCAGAAGCGCCTGGCGGACGGGCAGATCAAGCCGCCGGTCGTCGACGCGCACGAGAAGACGCTGCCGAAGACCGCGGTGCTCTCCGCATCGCTGTTCCTCGCGGGCGTCGCGGTGATCGTGTTCTTCGGCCTGTTCGAGAATCTGCGACCGGTGATCGGCACCGATGACGGTGGCGACCCCGTGCGTCTGAGCGTGACCGTCATCATCGAGGTCACCATGGGCATCATCGCCGCCCTCATCTTCGTGTTCTGCAAGGTGAAGGCGGCCGACGTGCCCAAGCAGCCCACGTTCCCCGCCGGCATCGTCGGCGCCATCGCCCTGTTCGGCATCGCGTGGCTGGCGAACACCTTCGTCGCCGCGAACCAGACGCTCATCGTCGATGGACTCGGCTCCGTGGTGTCGGGGTCGTCGGCGTTCCTGGGCGCGCTGCTGTTCGCGCTGGCGCTGTTCGCGGTCGCGATGCTCACCACGAGCCAGTCGAGCGCGACGAACGCGATCGTGCCGATCGGCATCACGATCGGGCTGCCCGCCCCGCTGCTGGTGGGCCTGTGGCCGGCGACCATGGGCATCTACACGCTGCCCGCCAACGGCAGCCAGGTCGCCACGGTCGCGTTCGACCAGACCGGCACGACCAAGATGGGCAAGTTCGTGGTCGACCACTCGTTCCAGCTACCGAACCTGGTCTACGTCGGCACCGCGATCGTGGTCGGCGTCGCCCTGTCGTTCCTGTTCGCGTGACATGACCGCGGTGGGGTGACATGACCGACGTCGTCGACCGGTCGGCGCTGCGCCAGTTCCTGCTCGGGCTGGCGCAGGGGATGAACGCCTCGGCGGAGTCGGTCGACCGCATCCGCGACACGATCGCCGAGGTGGCGCGCGCGTCCGGCGGCGACGACACCGACTTCGTGGTGCTGCCGACGATCATCATCGTGGAGACGGGCGACGAGGAGGAGGAGCGCGTCGCCATCCGTTCCGCGACCAACGCGTCGTTCCGCTTCGACCAGATCGCGGCACTGTACGAGCTGATCGCGCAGGCCCGCACCGGCGCGGTCGCGCCGCGCGACGGGATCCGGCGGCTCAACGAGATCGGCGCGATGCGACCGCGCCTCGGCTGGTTCACGCGCACGCTCGGGCACGCGATCCTCACCACCGGGCTCGCCCTGCTGCTCGCCCCCACCTGGCAGGGCGCGACCGTCGCGTTCGTGCTCGGCTTCGGGATCGGGCTGCTCAAGCTCGTGCGCTCGCCCACGCTGCAGCTCATCATGCCGATCGCGGCGGCGTTCGTGTGCGCGACCGCGGTGTTCCTGCTCGCGGAGGCCGTGGAGGTCGGCGACCCGATCCGCGTGCTGATCGCCCCGCTGGTCACGTTCCTTCCGGGCGGGGTGCTGACCACCGCGACGGTCGAGCTCGCCGCCGGCCAGATGATCTCCGGGGCGTCGCGGCTGGTCTACGGGTTCGTGCAGCTCGCACTGCTGGCGTTCGGCATCCTCGCCGCGGGGGCCGTGGTGGGGGTGTCGTCCGACTCGTACGAGCCACTCGACGCCTCCTCGTTCCTGCCGTGGTGGGTGCCGCTGCTGGGGATCCTCGTGTTCGCGCTGGGCAACTACCTCCATTTCTCGGCGCCGCCGTCGACCTTCGGATGGGTGCTGCTCGCGCTCGTGGTCGCCTATGTGGGCCAGTGGGCGGGCACCGAGTTCATCGATCCGGCCGTGGGCGGCTTCGTCGGCGCGCTCGCGGTGACCCCGGTGGTGTTCTGGATCGCGGGGCTGCGGCACGGGGCGCCCTCGCAGCTGACGTTCCTGCCGGCGTTCTGGCTGCTCGTGCCGGGGGCGGCCGGACTGGTCGGACTGACCGAGGCGTTCGCGACCGACAACGGCCTGGCCGACTTCGCCGCCGCCCTCGTGTCGGTCATGTCGATCGCGCTGGGCGTGCTGATCGGAACGGCCCTGTACCGCGTGGTGCACCACGGCGCCGAGGAGTTCGTGCAGTTCGCGGTGGCTCCGCCGCCCGCTCCCGACGACACCCCCGCGCCCACGCTGTGGCAGCGGCTCGCACACCCGCTGCGACGGGTGGCGCGCCGCGTCGGGAGGACCGAGCGGACTCCGCCGCGCCCGGATCAGCGATAGCCCTCGCGGCGATGTCCGGCGGCGGGGGAAGGGGTGAGCCCCGCGCCGCGCGTGGGCGACGCGGGGCTCTCGCGTCAGAGGCTCGCGAGGATGTCCTTCATCTCCGCGATCTCGGCCGTCTGGGCGTCGACGATGTCCTGCGCGAGCGCCACGGCATCGGCGTTCTCGCCGTCCGCGAGCTGCACCTCCGCCATCTCCACCGCGCCCTCGTGGTGCACGATCATCTGCTCCAGGAACAGCCGCGACGCCTCGGGCCCGGTCGCGGCCTCGAGCGCGGCGAGGTCGTCGTCGCTCATCATGCCGTCGCCGTGGTCCATGGCGCCGGCGTCGGCCGCGTCGACACCCCAGTCGTCGAGCCAGCCCTGCAGCTGCTCGATCTCGGGCCCCTGCGCGGCCGTGATGCGTTCGGCGAGGTCGACCACGCGCGGGTCGATGCCGTCCTTCGCGAGCACGATGTCGGACATCTCGACCGCCTGCTGGTGGTGCGCGATCATCATCGACGCGAACATCGCATCCGCGTCGTTCGCCCCGGCGGCAGGGGCGTCACTCGGGGAGTGGTCCATGCCGGAGTGGTCGGCGGGGCCCGCAGGCTCGCTCGACGCGCAGCCGGCGAGCGCGAGCGACCCCGCGATCACGAGGGCGGCCGCGGTACGTGTGGTTCGATTCTTCATGGGTCTCTCTTCTCGGTCTTCTCGATCGGATGGGCGAACGCGGTCGCGGTCGCCCCGGGCGCACGACGGCGCCTCAGGTCCGGCTGATGCAGAGCACGTGAAGAGACGGAGGTCGCGGGATCGGCAGGGTGCCGCGCGCGCGGAGGACGACCGTGGCCGCCGGTACCGCGAGGGCCGGGGACGCCCGGTGGCGCAGGAGCAGGAGGAGCCCGCCGAGCAGGGCCAGCACGCACGCGGCGGCGCCG
>NZ_SSDM01000400.1:0-1943 GCF_004794375.1 Microbacterium sp. K35
GACGCCGGCTGGCGGGACATCGCGGCGGTCCTCGGCGCGCGCGCCCTGTCGCGCCTCCGCCTCATGGCCGCGGCCGTGCGCCCTCTGGCGTGGGTGCTGATGGGCCTCGCCGTCGGGTTCTGGATCCTCGGGCAGGTCGCGGGGTGGGCGGAGTTCACGATCGCCGCGATCGTGATCGCGATGGCCGTCGCCGTGTGCGCGCTGTTCCTGATCGGTCGCACGGCCTACGACGTCTCGCTCGACCTCGCCCGCACCCGCGTCGTGGTGGGGGAGCGGGCTGTGGGCGCCCTCACGCTCGCGAACCGGGGCTCGCGCGCCATCCTCCCGTCGCGCGTGGTGCTGCCCGTCGGCTCCGGCCGCGGCGAGTTCGGCATCCAGCGCCTCGCACCGGGCGAGGAGGCGGAGGAGCTGTTCGCGATCCCCACGCACAAGCGCGGCGTGGTCAAGGTCGGCCCGGTGAGCGTGGTGCGCGGCGACCCGCTCGGCCTGTTCGAGCGTGCGCACCGCCGCGACGAGCCGGTCGACCTGTTCGTGCACCCCCGCACGGTGCTGTTCGACGGGCAGTCGCTCGGCTACCTGCGCGACCTGGAGGGCCTGCCCGCCGCCGACCTGTCGCGCGACGACGTGTCGTTCCACGCGCTGCTGGAGTATCAGCCGGGCGACGACCTGCGCCACGTGCACTGGCGCTCCACGGCCCGCACCGGCACCATGATGGTGCGCCAGTACGAGGAGACGCGCCGCTCGCACTTCGTGATCGGGCTGTCGCGCTCGACGGCGGAGTACGCGACCGACGACGACTTCGAGCTGGCGATCTCGGCGGCGGGATCGATCGGCCTGCGGGCGCTGCGCGACTCGCAGCGCGTCGACATGCGCGTGCAGGGGCGCGAGCTCCCCTCCGGCACCGGCAAGCAGCTGCTCGACTCGCTCTCGGCCGTCGAGGGCAGCAAGCCCAAGGAGGGCGGCATCGCCGAGCTCGCGGGGGTGGTCGCCGCGACCATGCCGCTCGCGAGCGTGGTGGTGCTCGTGTGCGGGTCGCGCGTGCGCGCGGACGACCTGCGGCTCGCCTGCTCGCGCCTGCCGTTCGGCGCCCGCGTGCTCGCCGTCGTCGCCGACACCTCGGTGGACACCCCGGCGCTGCGCCGCATCGGCGACGCCGACGTGGTGACGGTCGGCGCGCTGGCACAGATCCCCCTCGCCCTGCAGAAGGTGCTCGCATGACCGCGCCCGCCACCGCCGCCCCCGCCCCGGTCGCGCTGCCGCTGCGCCGCTGGATCCTCGACCTCGGGGCGACCGCGCTGCTGGTGCTCACGGCGCTCGTCGGCTTCTGGCCCACGTTCGCCGGGCCCTCGTTCCTGCCCGCCGTGGTCGGCGGGGTCGTGCTGGGCCTCGCGATCGCGGCCGTGTCGGCGTGGCGCAGCTGGGGCATCCTGATCGTCGCGGGCCTCACGGTCGCGGCGTACTTCGTGTTCGGCGGGGCCCTCGCGCTTCCGCACACGGCACTGCTCGGGGTGGTGCCGTCGCTGGAGACGCTGCAGAAGCTCGCGCTCGGCACCGTCACATCGTGGAAGCAGCTGCTCACCACGGTCGCCCCGGTCGCGGCCGCCGACGGCCACCTGGTGGCACCGTTCCTGCTGGCGCTGGTGACCACGACCCTCACGGCCTCGCTCGCGCTGCGGCTGCGGTCGGTCGCGTGGGCGCTGATCCCGGCCGGCGTGCTGCTGATGCTGGTGATCGCGCTCGGCACGCCCGAACCCGCGTTCCCGCTCGTGCAGGGCCTGGTGTTCGCGCTGGTCAGCATGGCCTGGCTGGCGCTGCGGCAGCTGTGGGCGCCGCAGAACATGGCCGTGTCGGTGAGCGAGGTCGACCCCGCCCGTGCCGCGCACATGCGGATGCGGCGGCTGCTGGCCGGTGTCGCCGTGCTCGCGGTGGCCGGCGGGGCGGGC
>NZ_SSDM01000401.1:0-17585 GCF_004794375.1 Microbacterium sp. K35
CGCGCGCGCCCGGAGGCGACGCGCGGGGCGGACTGCCGCACCTCAGCGGCGGCGCCACACCGCGACGGTTCCCGCGCCGATCACGGCGAGCGCGGCGGCGCCGAGGAAGAGCCAGGAGAAGCCGCCCGTCATCGCCTCGGCGGCAGGGACACCGGCGGCATCGAGCGCCGAGGTGCGCAGTCCCGCGATCGTTCCGAGGACCGCGAGGCCGACCGCACCCCCGATCTGCTGGCTGGTGTTGATGAGTCCGCCCGCCAGTCCCGCCTCTCCCCCGTCGACCCCGTCGACCGCGAGCTGGGTCGTGGCGACGAACGCGCCCCCGAGTCCGATGCCGATCAGCAGCGTCGGGCCGAGCAGGTGGACGAGGAAGACCGCATCGGACGGAGCGAGCGCGAGCCACACGAGCCCACCGGCGAGCACGAGGAGCGAGGCGGTCAGCACGCGTCGAGCGCCGGCACGACCGATCAGCGCCGGGACGACGCCCGCCACAACGACCAGGGCACCGGCGAGCGGCAGCTGGGTGAGGCCGGTCGTGAGGGCGTCGTACCCGAGCACGGCCTGCATGAACACGGAGAGCGCGAAGAACAGCGCGACCATGGCGGCGCCGCCGAGCAGCATCACGACGTTGCCGAGGGCGAGGTCGCGGTTGCGGAACACCGCCAGCGGGAGGAGCGGCTCCGGCGCGCGACGCTCGATCAGGAGGAAGGCCGCGCCGAGCACGAGCGCGACGGCGAAGAGCGCGAGGGGCAGCGGGTGGACGAAGCCGAGCTGCTCGACCGCGCTGAACGCCCCGACGAGGGCGACGAGTGCCGCGGTCACGCTGATCGCACCGGCAGCGTCGAGGCGACCGGAGGCGCGGACCGTGTCGCGGGTGATGAGGAGCGGGACGGCGATGAGCACGAGCGCTCCGACCGGGACGTTCACGAAGAACACCGACTGCCACCCGAGGGTCGCGGTGAGCACGCCGCCGAGGAGCACGCCGGCCGCGGAGCCGATGCCCGCGACGGCACCCCAGACGCCGATCGCTCTGGTGCGTTCGGCGTCGTCGGGGAAGAGATGCGTGAGCAGGGCGAGGGCCGCGGGGGCGAGCAGCGCGGCGGATGCCCCCTGGAGTGCGCGCGCGGCGAGGAGCATCTCGGGCACGATCGAGAGCCCCGCGAGGGCCGAGGCGACGACGAACCCCGCGGTGCCGAGCAGGAACACGCGGCGGTGGCCGTAGCGGTCGGCGAGCCGCCCGCCGAGGAGCAGGAGCCCACCGAACGCGAGCACGTAGGCGGTGATGACCCATGCGAGCGCGGCCGTGCCCATGCCGAGCTGCTGCCCGAGCACCGGAAGGGCGATGTTGACGATGGAGGCGTCGAGCACCACGAGGAACTGCGCGAGCGCGAGCACGCTCAGGGCGAGCCAGCGGCGGGTGCTGCGCAGAGGGGCTGCGGCGGAGGTGAGCGGAGTGAGGGTGGTCATGGTTCTCTCTTCTCTGTCGTGTCGGTCGGTGTGGATTCATGGGGAGTGATTACTCACTCACTCTCGCGAGCACGCGAAAGGGTGCGACCGCGGGCGGCTCACTCGGGGTGGGTGATGCCCGCAGTCAGGAGGGCGACCCAGTCCTCGGGCCGTCCGTCGAGCTGCGTGGTGACGATGAGATGGCAGAGCTGCCCGTAGGCGATGAAGCGCTGCACGTCCTCGTCGCTGCCCCCGGAGCGGGACTGGACGTACGTGGTGATGCGCCCCAGCCCCGCGCGCAGCGCTTCACCGATCACCTCGATGTCGGCCACGGACTGCGCGTGCACCTGGAGCATGAGCAGCGTGCGGTCGGAGATGAGGTGCGCGTAGGCATCGCCCATCGCCTCGAGCACGCTGGCGGGCTTCTGGTCCCGCGCGGCGTCGGCACCCTCCTCGAGGGCGACGAGGATCGCGTCGAAGCACGCGTCGAGCGCGGCGACGAAGAGCGCCTCCTTGCCGGAGTACAGCTTGAACACGTAGGCCGGGGAGATCTTCGCCTCGCCCGCGACATCCGCCACGGTCGTGCCGTGGAAGCCCCGGCGCGCAAACGCACGCAGAGCCGCAGCAGCCACGAGCGGACGGCGGGCGTCGGCCGTGGAGAGGACGGAGCTTCGGGTGGCGGGCATGAGAGTGACTGTACACTCACTCTTGCGGGCGGGGCAAGAGGTGTGGTGATTGTGGGGGGTGAAGCGGCAGGGCGATGGGACTTCCGGGTCGGTGTGTCCGCATAGGCTGGATCGTCTGCCTCTTCCTCTGAGGCACCTTCCCCCTGGAGCCCCCATTGTCTGCAACGACGGCCATCGACCGCGCCCGCTATCGCGACCACCCGTCGGTGCTCACGGCGCTGAAGAACCCGCGGATGCTGACGCGCGAGGTGCTCGCCGGGCTCGTCGTGGGGCTGGCGCTGATCCCGGAGGCGATCGCGTTCTCGGTGATCGCGGGGGTGGACCCGAAGGTGGGACTGTTCTCGTCGTTCATCATGGCGGTGTCGATCGCGTTCCTCGGCGGGCGCCCGGCGATGGTGACCGCGGCGACCGGGGCCGTGGCGCTCGTGATCGCGCCGGTCGCGCCGACGTACGGGCTGGACTACTTCATCGCGACGGTCATCCTCGCCGGGATCTTCCAGGTCGTGCTCGGAGTGCTCGGGGTCGCGAAGCTCATGCGGTTCATCCCCCGCAGCGTCATGGTCGGGTTCGTGAACGCGCTGGCGATCTTCGTCTTCAGCTCGCAGTTCCCCCAGCTGATCGACGTGCCGTGGCTCGTGTATCCGCTCGTGGCGCTCGGCATCGTCGTGATGCTGGTGATGCCGAAGCTCACGAAGGTCGTGCCGGCGCCGCTCGTGTCGGTGATCATCGTGACCGGGGTGGTGCTCGCGTTCGGCATCACGGTGCCCACGGTCGGCGATCAGGGCGAACTGCCGCGGAGCCTGCCGGAGCTCTTCATCCCGAGCGTGCCGCTCACGTGGGAGACGTTCACGATCATCGCGCCGTTCGCCCTCGGGGTGGCGCTGGTCGGGCTGATGGAGTCGCTGCTCACCGCGAAGCTCGTCGACGAGATCACCGACACCCACTCGAACAAGACGCGCGAGTCGTGGGCGCAGGGCGTCGCGAACGTGTTGTCGGGGATCTTCGGCGGCATGGGCGGCTGTGCCGTGATCGGTCAGACCATGATCAATGTGAAGGCCTCGGGCGCCAGGACCCGCATCTCCACGTTCTGCGCCGGGGTGTTCCTGGTCCTGCTGGTGGTGGTGTTCGGCGACTTCGTCGGGACCATTCCGATGGCGGCGCTCGTGGCCGTGATGGTGATGGTCGCGATCGGGGCGTTCGACTGGCACTCGATCAAGCCGTCGACGCTGAAGCGCATGCCGAAGAGCGAGACCTTCGTGATGCTTGCCACGGTCGTGCTCGTGCTGATCACGCACAACCTGGCGGTGGGCGTTGTGGGCGGCGTGCTGGTCGCGTCGGTGCTGTTCGTCCGGCGGGTGGCGCACTTCGTGACGGTGACGCGTTCGGTTGCGGGCGACGTGGTGACGTATGTCGTGCAGGGGGAGTTGTTCTTCGCGTCGAGCAACGACCTCACGACGCTGTTCTCCTACACGGACGACCCATCCCGCGTTGTTGTTGATCTGTCGGGATCGCACGTGTGGGATGCGTCGACCGTCGCCGCGTTGGACGCGATCGAGACGAAGTACGCCGCGTTGGGGAAGACGGTGGAGATCGTCGGGATGAATGACTCGAGCGGCACCATGCACGGGCGGCTGACGGGCGGGTTCGAGTAGGGGGCGCGCCACCTCTGGTTGCTGAGCGAGGGTGCGCAGCGACCGTGACGAAGCACGCCCCGGGGTAAAGCATGCCGAAGGGTGGCTACTATCCGATGTCGATCCGGGTGATTCGGTCTGTCCGCCGCCACGGAACAGGAAACGGTGTGAGAAGAACGCCGTCCGGGAAGTCGCCCTTGATGGACTCCTGATAATCCTCGGCGTCGGCGGCATTGTCGAAGACACCGAGGATGTTCTCGTCTGGTCCACTGTCGTGATACACGATCCATACGGTCGTCATTGGCGGGATTCTCCTTCGCGCATTGTCGCCTCCCCATCTTGCTGGCCTCGCGTGCGGCATGATGAGGCGGAGACCACAAACAGTATCCGGGAGCGATCGAATGAATGTCTGGGGCGTGCACAACAACGTGCTCACCAACGAACTCACCGACGAGGGGTTCATCAGCATCGGGTGGGACGAGCTCGACTCACTGTCCGACATTCCCGGTGGGCGCGAGGGGCTCAAGTCCAGGTTGAGCGAACTCTATCCCGACGCCAAGCCGCGTTCTATTGCAGGACAGGCGGGAACACTCGTGCGGTTCCGTGACGACATGCAGGTCGGCGACGTGATCGTGGCTCCCTACCGCCCGAACTCGACCATCAACATCGGCATCGTCACGAGTCCCTACTACTTCGAGGCCGGCGCGCCCATCCATCGGCACCGGCACAGGGTCGAGTGGAAGCAGCTTGGGCTTCCACGAACGGTGTTCACGCAATCGGCGCTTTACGAGATCGGGTCCGTGCTTGCTGTCTTCCGGGTTCGCAATCACGCCGACGAGTTCTTGGCCGCATTGAACAGCGCGGGCGAGTCGGTCGAGCAGGTGTCGGTGGCTGTCGAGAAGAAGGTCATCGAGTCAGAGACGACGAATGACACAGACGATGAGCCGCGAGCCTCGCGCATTGAACGTCACACCCGGGACTTCGTTCTCGAAGCGCTCCACAAGCGACTCACGCACCAAGAGTTCGAGGACTTCACGGCCGCGCTCCTTCGCGCTCTGGGCTACCAGGCTCGGGTAACGCAATACTCTCAGGACGGGGGCGTCGACGTGATCGCCCATCGCGATCCGCTGGGTGTCGAGCCGCCACTCATCAAGGTGCAGTGCAAGCATCACACCGGCACGATTGGCTCACCCGAAGTGCAGCAGCTCATCGGCACGCAGGGGCTGGGGGAACTGTCGCTCTTCGTGACCCTTGGCTCCTATACGCGTGACGCCCTGGCCATCGAGCGGCAGCGTCCGGGTCTTCGACTTCTCACCGGCGAGGACCTCGTGACCATGGTGCTCGAGAACTACGACAAGCTCCCGCAACGGTGGCGGGCGGAGATTCCGCTCACGAGCGTGCTCGTCGTGTCAGACAGCGCCGAAGACTGAACGTCCCATCTCCGGCCCATGCCGGTGGCCCCAGAGATCCAGACCGACCGCCTTCGAACGGGCGGTAGGAGAGGCGATAATGTCGATCTTGCGCGGCATCCGGTCGACAGCGATCCCGGTGGGAGATACGACCGTCGCGTAGCGACGCGTCGCCGCTGCATTCAGGAGCTAGCCCCGAACCGCTCCCCCGAGCTCACCTGCTGCGCCACTCGCCGCAGCGCCAGCAACAACGGCTCCACCAGCACCGACCCCAACACCACGTACCGCACCGCCGCCTCCGCGGACTCCCCCGGCACCCCCGCGATTTCGGCATCCGCGATGCGCCGCGCCGACCGCAGGTACTCGCGCATCACGGCCTTCGGCACGACGAAGCCCGCGCGCTCCAAGCCATCCAACGCCCGGGCGACCGCGTGCAGCACCGCCTCGTCGCACATCCCCGGCTTCCACCCGAGCCCCTCGACCAGGGCTTCAGCCTCCGCCAGATCCACAGACTCCTCCACCGACGGGGTGATCGCGGCGTGCGCGGTCCCCAGTAGCTCGTGCGGATTCGCGGGCGGGTCGTCCAGCGCGCCGAGCACCCGGCGCGTCTCGGCGATGCTCACGCCGGCGTCGAGCAGCGCCCGGATCACCCGCAGCCGCTCCACGTGCTTCTCGCCGTACGCGGCCTGGGTCGGCGAAGACCGCTCGCCCTCGGGGAGCAGCCCCTCGCGCAGGTAGTACTTGATCGTCGGCACGGTCACGCCGGTCTGCGCCGACAGTTCGGAAATCCTCATGGCCACCTCTTGACATCGATAGTAGCGCTATCCAGTATGGATAGTGAAGCTATCCAATCGAAGGAGGCACCATGTCCCAGGTCGTCACGGGTCGCATGACCCACCACCACGACGGCGAGCTCGTCGTGTTCCACATCGGGATGCAGATCAACCGCTGGTGGCGGCCCGACCTGTGGCTGCCCGCGTTCGTCGCGATGCCCCGGATGCTCCGCGAGCTCAGCACCGACCACGACTCCGGGCTGCTCGGCTACCAGCTGCTCCTCGGATCGGGCGGCCCCTACGTCGTGCAGTTCTGGTCGTCGGTCGAGAAGCTCTACGCCTACGCCTCGAACCCGAACCAGGAGCACCGCCCCGCCTGGACCGCCTTCAACCGCGCCGCCCGCAAGGCCCCCGGCGCCGTCGGGGTGTGGCACGAGACGTTCCTGGTCGACACCGCCGAGAGCGTCTACGTCTCCACCAAGCGCATGGGACTCGCCGCCGCCACGCAGCACGTCGAGGTGCCCCGCCGCCACGACCGCGCCCAGGCGCGCTTCACCGACGGACGGACGGAGGCGACGAAGCCGCTGCCGTTGGAGAATTAGACGCCCGCTTGCACGCCAGACCCGTCACCCACCGACGGAGTGCCGGTCAGCTGTTCCAGACCGCGCTCCGGAGTCCAGCACCAGGCCTGTTTCATCGGATCCTCGAATGTGATGCTGGTCACCGCGTATCGCTCCGCGTAGAGAAGCGGTTCGTAGGCGAGAGCCGATCGCGCAACCTCCGGTTCCGCCCACGGTTTCGGCGAACCCGCGTCCGTACTCCTCAGCACGTACGACCCCGGCGGCAACGAGGTGAAGGTGATCGCGCCGCCGGCTCCCCTGGCGTTCGAGTTGCCGCGTGTCTCGATCCGCACGCCCCGGAAGACCGTCGCACCCTGCCCAGCGTTGGTCACGTACACCCCGAAGCACTTCTTCCTACCCTCGTGCCAGACGACCCACCAGGCCTGCAGCTGCCGCGCGATGCTCGCGTGCTCTCGCGACTCCTCGCGCACTCGAGCTTCGTCGGCGAAGGTCCTGGCATCCCTCCGCGCCTGATCGGCCGTGGCGTTGGCAGCTCGAGCTGTCCTCAAGGCGCCGAGGCTGACCCCCGCCGCGACGATCGCCCCGACCGCGCCGAGTCCTTCGAACCAGCTACCGAAAGGGATGCCTGCGAAATCCAACATCCACCGACGATAGGACGTTCACTTCGTCGATCGAGCGAGCGACCCGATATGGAGGGTGTGGCCGCCTCGAAGCACACACCGACCGGCGCCGCAACGTATATTGCCGCCCGCCGTCGGCGCGGGTAGCGTGCCACTGGTCCCCTCGGCAGACAGGCGCTCCACCCGGCGCCGCCCCCGGCCGCGGACGACCCCGCGCGTGCACCCGCGTGCGGCACAGGACCTCGCGCAGCACCCTGCGCGAGCCCGACCGGAAGGCGATGATGCCCGACACCTCGAAGACCCCGTCCCGCTCGGTCTGGCGGCGCAAGCCCGTCAGCGACATGACGGAGGAGGCCGCGCGCAGCGGCCTGCACAAGTCGCTCGGCCTGTGGCAGCTCACGGCGATCGGCGTCGGCGGCATCATCGGCGTCGGGATCTTCTCGCTCGCCGGACTCGTCGCACACGGCGACGCCGCCAACCCGGGTGTGGGACCGGCCGTGCTCATCTCGTTCCTCATCGCCGGGCTCGCCTCCGCGGCCGCCGCCCTGTCGTACGCCGAGTTCGCCGGCATGATCCCCCGCGCCGGCTCCGCCTACAGCTACGGGTACGTCGCGCTCGGCGAAGTCGTCGGCTGGTTCATCGGCTGGGACCTCCTGCTCGAATACGTCGCCATCGTCGCGGTGGTCGCCATCGGCATCGCCGGCTACCTCGACGCGTTCCTCTCCGGGTTCGGCATCCACCTGCCGCTCTCCGTCACCGAGACCGCCGACGTGCCGGGCGGCGCCATCAACGTGCCCGCGATCGTGATCTGCCTGCTCGTGACGTTCCTCCTCAGCCGCGGCACCCAGACGTTCGGACGCTTCGAGCTCGTCGCCGTCGCCATCAAGATCGCGCTGATCCTCGGCATCGTCGGCCTCGGCATCTTCTACATCAACACCGAGAACTACGACCCCTTCATGCCCAGCGGCTTCGGCCCCGTCTTCACCGGCGCCGCCACCGTGTTCTTCGCTGTGTTCGGCTACGACGCCATGAGCACCGCCGCCGAAGAGGCCAAGGACGGCCGCAAGCACATGCCGAAGGCCATCATCCTGTCGCTCATCATCGCGATGCTGCTGTACGTCGCCGCGACCCTCGTGCTCACCGGCATGCAGAACTACACCGAGATCGACCCCAAGGCCGGCTTCGCCTCCGCGTTCACCGGCGTGGGCCTGCCCGTCGTCGCCGCCATCATCTCCGTGTTCGCGGTGCTGTCGATCCTCACCGTCATGCTCACCTTCCTCCTCGGCGCGACCCGCGTCTGGTTCTCGATGAGCCGCGACGGACTCCTCCCCGGCTGGTTCAGCAAGGTCGACCGCCGGGGCGTGCCGCAGCGCGTCACCTGGATCGCCGGCATCGCCTCCGCCTTCTTCGCCGGCGTCTTCCCCATCCGCGCAGTCGCCGACCTGACGAACATCGGCATCCTCGCCGCGTTCGTCGTGGTGTGCGTCGCGGTGATCGTGTTCCGCTACACGAAGCCCGACGCCCCGCGCACCTTCCGCCTGCCCTTCATGCCGGTGGTCCCGATCATCGGCGTCGGCTTCTCCCTGTTCCTCATCTCCCAGCTGCACTGGGAGACCTGGCTGCGCTTCGCCGTCTGGCTCGTGATCGGCCTGATCATCTACTTCCTCTACGGCCGCCGCCACTCCCTCATGAACCCCGACAGCCCCCGGCACCGCGCGGAGAAGAAGTCGTGAGCGGGAGCCCGACCCGCGGAACCGCCCGGGAGCGGGGAACGGTCGTCGCGCTGGTGCTGCTCGGCACGGCGCTTCCGACGGTCGCGACCCTCCCGCTGTTCCACGACGTCGCGTGGGTCCTCTGGCTCGCTGCTCTGATACTTCTCGGAGTCGCGTTGGCTGTGGTGGGAAAGGTGCTCCGCAGACGCGGCTAGCCAGAAGCGATCACTCGTTCGTCTCCGAACCGCGGCCGCTATTCCGTCCCGGACGCGGATCCCATCCTGATCGCCGAGTTCACGTACAACCCCGCCACGAGAACCAGCACGACACCTCCCACGAAGACGAGTGGCGGATTCGGGAACTGCCCCGCAGCGATCGACGCGCACGCTCCCTGCGCGAAGAAGAACAGAGCAAGCGCGATGCTCATGCGGCGGGCGTACGTCATCCTCCACCACGGTCTCCTGGCGTCCGACTCTGCCGGCCCGCGAAATGTTCGCGCCGACACGATCGCCGCGGAAACGAGCGCCACGACGGCCCAGATGACGCCGAGCTCGAAGCTGACGACGCTCAGAGGGACAAGGACAAGCGGAATTCCGATCACGACAACGAGGACATATCCGACCTGCCCCGAGGGCTCCTTGATGCGCATTGCTGTCTCCCTTCCCCCGACCGCGGTGAAGGGCGTGCTCGCGAAATCTGACGCGACGCATCCCCGCACAGCCCCCGCGATCGATTCGTCATGAACGCTGGCACAGGGGTCGATGCGGAGTCCAGAAAAGTGCACACCCTCCGGCCGTTGTATATCGGTGGTGGTGGCTCAGCCCTGGGCAATCCCGCGGAGGAGCAGGAGCACCGTCTCCTCCACGCGCTCGGCGCTCAGGGGCCGACCGATCAGTGCGGCGTACGAGGCCATCGCGATGAACTGATCCGCGATCGCGGCGGCGTCCACGTCCTCCCGCACAACACCGGCCGCACGACCGCGCGCGATGCGGTCGCCGACCCACTGGCGGATCGGCGCCGCGAGCTTCTCGTTCAACACCAGCCCGAGCTCGGGGTCGGCCGCGGTCACCTCGATCAGCGCCCGCGCGAGCGCCACCCCCTGCGGCCGGGCGAGCCCCGCGGACACCGCCGTGAACCAGGCCCGCAGATCCGCGTCGAGGTCGTCGGTCATCGGTACCGTCACGTCCGCGCCTGGCAGGGTGCCCTCGAGCAGCGCCTCGCCGAGGATCGCGGCCTTCGTCTTCCACCACCGGTAGATGGTCTGCTTCGACACCCCGGCCGCCTCCGCAAGACCCTCGATCGTCACGGCCTCGTAGCCGTCCTCGGCGAGCGCGCGACGCATCGCGTCCAGCACGGACTGGCGGGCTTTCTCGCTGCGAGGTCGGGGCACCCATCGAGCGTACAGAGGCGTACACTGGAACATAAGTAGACGCACCGTTGCGAAACCCGAGCAAGGAGAAAGAGCATGGCCCTCACCGCACACTCCACCATCGGCGACTGGATGAACGACCCGACCGGCGGCCCGCTCATCCGGGGACTCTTCGAGCAGACGGGCGCCGACCCCGGGCTTCTCACCCCCGTGCTCGGCCTGCCCCTGCAGCAGCTCGTCGCCATGAGCCAGGGCCAGCTCCCGCAGTCGGTCGTCGACGACCTGGTGCGCGCCGCCAACAACGGCGAGATCCCCGAAGACGACGCCTCCGAGGGCTGGACCGAGAAGGTCACCGCCGGCCGCTTCGCCGGCAAGACCGTGATCGTCACGGGCGCCGCCTCCGGCATCGGCAAGGCCACCGCCTCCCGCATCGCCCGCGAGGGCGGCCGCGTGATCGCGAGCGACATCGCCGCCGAGAAGCTCGGCGCCCTCACGGCCGAGCTCCCGGAGGCCGACATCGTCACGGTCGCGGGCGACCTCACGAAGCAGGAGGCCATCGACGCCGTCCTCGCCGCCGCGGGCGACCGCATCGACGGCCTCGCCAACGTCGCCGGCATCAACGACGACTTCTCCCCCGCGGGCGAGACCCCCGACGCCGTCTGGGACCGCGTCATCGCGATCAACCTCACCGCCCCGTTCAAGCTCATGCGCGCGGTCATCCCCGTGATGGAGAAGGCCGGACACGGCGCGATCCTCAACGTCTCGAGCGAGGCCGGCCTCCGCGGCAACGCCTCGGGCAACGCCTACACGGCCAGCAAGCACGGCATCATCGGCGTCACCAAGTCGGCCGCCTTCATGTACGGACCGAAGGGCATCCGCGTGAACTCCGTCGCCCCCGGCGGTGTCGCCACCGGCATCCCGATGCCCCCGCACATGTCGGAGTACGGTTCCGGGCGCCTCGCCCCGTTCCAGCAGGCCATCCCCACCGTCGCGACCGCCGAGCACCTGGCCGCGTCGATCACGTTCCTGCTGTCGGACGACGCCGTGAACATCAACGGCGCCATCCTCGCCTCGGACGGCGGCTGGTCCGTCCAGTAACGCGACTGCGTGAGACCGACGCCCCCGCCGACCCGAACGGCGGGGGCGTTACTCGTGTGCGGGCGCGGGTCTGATGCGGCAGGTGAGAGCGGCCTGCGCCCGGGGCGAGGTGCACTGTCGTTACGATGCCCGGATGACGTACCTCGACCTGTGTGAGCGCTTCATCGAGCGGGAGTTCCCGGCGGCGGAGATCGCGGTGATCGGCGGCAGCACGGCCCGCGGCGACCGGACGGCCTCCAGCGACATCGACCTCCTCGTGATCGGCGACGCGCTGTTTCCGAACGGCGGGACGAGCCTGGCCGCGACCTACCGCTTCGAGGGAGAGATCTTCGAGGTGTTCGCGTACACGCACGACGGCTACCGGGAATGGGCGCGCGGCGGGATCGATCAGCACCGGCCCGTCATCGTCCACATGCTCGTCGAAGGCGAAGAGGTGCGCGGCGGCCAGGCCCTCACCGCCCTCCGCGAGGAGTGGGGCGCGCGACTCGCAGACGGCCCGACCATGGACGAGCATGAGCTCGCGCTGCGGCGCTACATGATCACCGACCTGCTCGACGATCTGCGCGACGCCACCGACGACCTGGAGCGGAACGTCATCGCCTGGACGCTGTTCTCCCGGGTCGCGGAGCTCGTGCTGCTCACCGAACGGCACTGGATCGGAACGGGCAAGTACCTCCCGCGGCGGCTCCGCGACCTGGACCCCGCCCGCGCGGAGCGCCTCGCCGCACCCCTGCTCCACGGCGACCTCACCGCGTTCGCGGCACGCGCGGACGAGGAGCTCGCCCGTGCCGGGGGTCGCGTGCAGGACGGCTTCATGCGCTGACGGCTACACCACCCCCACAAGCTCGTCCCGCACCCAGGACCGCAGGGTCGTGGGGGTCGTGGTCACGAGCGAGCGCGGTTGCTCCGGGGTGAAGTCGTCGCGCAGCCCGGTGGACATGCCCAACACGGCCTCCGCCATAGCCTCCGGCATGCCCGCAGCCTGCAGGCCCTGACGCAGGTCGTCGTCGGCGATGCGCTCCACCGTGACCTCGCGGCCGAGCTCGTGCGTGAGGATGCCGGCGACCTGCGCCCAGCTCAGATCCTCCGGCCCGTGCACCGCCTGCACCCGCCGCCCGCTCCACTCGCGGTTGAGCAGGGTGAGCGCGGCGACCTCGGCGATGTCGCGCGGCGCCACCCACGGCATCGTCGAATCGAGCGGCAGCACCGTCGACAGCCGCCCGGCCCGCAGCGACTCCGCGTCGAGCAGCAGGTTGCTGAAGAAGTAGCCGCAGCGCAGATGGGTCACAGCGATGCCCAGAGCGTCGAGCGCCACCTCGGTCGCGGCGAGCCCGTCGATCTCGCCCGCGCCGTGACGCTTCTCGGCACCGACGCTGCTCTGGAACACCACCCGCCCGATGCCGTTCCGCGCGACCGCGCCCACCAGGGCGTCCGTCGCCCGCGCGTAGTCGGCGAGCGGATCCTCCGACATCACCGACGGATCCACCCAGTACAGGGCGTCCACGCCCCGGGTCGCGGCGCTCACCTCCTCGGCGTTCTGCGAGTCGGCGCGGGCGATCTCGACGTGCGGCCGCAGCTCCGCCGCGATGCGATCGGGGGTGCGCGTGAGGAGGAGCGGACGGACGCCGGCGCGCACCAGCATCCGCGTCAGGTGCCGGCCGACATGGCCGTTCGGGGTCGTGACAGCGATGCGCATGAGGGATCCTCTCGTTCGATGTCCGCCCACGTTAGAACCAGATACGGCCTGATCCTGGCCGTATCTCGCGGGATCATGGAGGCGTGGACACTCCGTCGAACCGCACGCTCCGTCTCCTGTCCCTCCTGCAGACCGGCGGCGAGTGGAGCGTGCCCGAGCTCGCCGCACGCCTGGAGGTGAGTGCCCGGACCGTCCGCCGCGATGCGCAACGCCTCCGCGACCTCGGCTACGACGTGCACTCCCGACCCGGACCCGGCGCCGCCTACCGCCTGCGCCCCGGCACCCGCATCCCTCCGCTGCTGCTCGACGCGGACGAGGTCACCACGATCATCACGGCTCTGCTCGTGCTCGAGACCGGAGACCCCGCCGACCCCGCGCCCGCGGTCGCCCGCGCCAAACTCGAACAGACCCTGCCGCCCGCGCTGCGCCGCCGAGCCGCCGCCACCGCCCTGTCGACGCAGATCCTCCAGCCGGAGACGGCCGCCGTGGACTGGGCACTCGTCGGCACCCTCGCCGACGCGGTCGCCCAGGGCTCGCGCCTCACCTTCGACTACACCGACCAGCACGGCACCGCCTCCGCGCGGACCATCGAGCCGCACCGCCACGTGCGGCGGACGTCGCGGTGGTACGTCGTGGCATTCGACCTCGATCGCGACGACTGGCGGCTGTTCCGCCTCGACCGGATGCGGCACGCGCGGATCCTTCCGGGCACGCACACCCCGCGTGACTTCCCCTTCGCGTCGGTGGAGGCGTGGCTCACGAGCGACTTCGGGCGGACGGACGCGGCGGCGCCGGGATCCGCAGGAGTGATGTGAGTTGTGGTGAGCCGCGGTGCGCGGGCTGCGGGTGCGGGGTGCGGGCTACGGGGTGAGACGGAGGAGACTCGCGCGCAGACGCGCACGCCGCCCGGGTCCGCGGAGCGCACCCGCATCGGTCCGCAAGGCCCTGTCCCCCCTCCCGAGCCGCCCGTACACTCCCGGGCATGCTGAAGATCGTGTCGATCGTGATACGCGTGAACGACCTCCCGGCCCAGGCCGCGTTCTGGAAGGCCGCCCTCGACTATGTGGAGCGCGACCCCGCCGAGGACGACTGGCTCGTGCTGAAACCGCGCGATGCCGAGACGCCGTGCATCGCGCTCGACGCCCACCACTCCGAGCGGGTGCTGCCGCCGCGCATCCATCTCGACATCTACGCCGAAGACCAGGCCGCCGAGGTCCGGCGACTGGCCGGGCTCGGGGCGCGCGAGGTGCGCTGGGACGGCCGGCCCGACGACGCGGACTACATCATCATGGAAGACCCCGAGGGCAACCGCTTCTGCATCGTCGACCGCCCGGAGTGGCGCGGCTGGGAGGCCTGAGCCGGCCCGGATGCGGGCCGTGCGGGGTGGGAAACGCACCGGAAGCCGCCCGGGGAGGAGCGGTTTCGACCCCGCACGCCACCGGGCCCGGGGTCACACCCCGGCGCCGCGGGCGCGAGCCGCCCGGACGAGGGCGGCGTTGCCGGGGGCATCGGTGCCGTCGGGAAGCAGCAGCACGTCCTCCAGGCCGATCCGCGTGTCGAGCCCGAGCTCCACGGCGAGGTCGAGCGCGGGCCAGGCCGACCGCTCCTCCCCGTGCAGCAGGATCGGCAGGTCGGGCTCCTCCTTGGCCACGTGCGCGACCAGGCCCTCCGCGTGCGCACGCACCACCTCGGCCGCCTCGTCGGGCAGCTCGACGAGCACCCGCACACAGTCCCCGCGCACCGGCGAGTGCCGCCACACCTCCAGGCCCGCCGCGTCCCAGATCCCCGCCTCCACGCCGATCCCGCGACGCCGCAGCAGGGCGGCCACCTCATCGGCCCCCGCCTCGTGCCAGTTCACCGAGGCGTAGTCGGGCAGCTCGGTCCACGACTCGATCGCGGCGAGCCGTCGCGACACGTCGGGCTCCGCCCATGCACCGGTCGTCACGCCCACGGGCACACCGGGGCATGCCGCGCGGACGGCCCCGAGCCACCGCTGCACGTCCCGCGAGTCGAGCGAATCCCGGCCCGACGCATCCTTCGGGTGCACGTGCACCTCCGCCGCACCGGCCTCGAGCGCCGCCGCGGCGTCTTGCGCGACCACCGTCTCGTCGGCGCTCAGCCACGGATGCGACGCCACCTCGCGCGCGCCGTTCGCGCACACCTGCAGCAGCATCGGTGCGGTCACCACATCAGGTCGCGCGGGTGCGCCTCGTTCGGAGCGACATCCTCGGACGGCCCTTCCTCGGTGCGCACGAAGTGCTGCACCTGACGCGCGACCGCCGCCCCGCGACCGACCTTCACCGCCTCGTCCATCGACTCGAAGCTGCTCCCGAGCGTGTGCGACTCGCCCTGGATGCGGTTGAACCAGATCCCATTGCGCGAGAAGGTCTCGATGTCACCTGCGGCCATGCCCCTGCCTTTCGTCGTCCCTCCTTTCTACGTGGGGCAACCGACAGCGAAGAGGGCCTTGACACCGTGTTTCCGCCCACGGCGCCGGCCGCATCTGCGCACAACTCCTCCGATCCACGGCGGACCTCGCGCACCCTGACCGCCGCCGCGCGGCTTCGCTGATAACGTTCCCTTCAGATCGCGGACACCACGGCTCGGAGGCAGGAATGAGCGAGAGGGCGCACCGGCCGACCGTGAAGGAGGTCGCCCAGCGCGCGGGCGTCAGCCCCATGACGGTGTCACGCACGCTGTCCGGCGGCGTGAACGTGAAGCCCGAGGTGCAGCAGCGGGTGCTCGCCGCGGTCGCCGAGCTCGGGTATCACCGCAACGAGAACGCCCGCAGCATCCGCCCTGGTCACAGCAGCGGACTCATCGGCGTCGCGATCACCAACATCGCCAACCCGTACTACAGCACCTTCGCACTCGGCGTGGAGGAGGAGGCCGCCCTCACCGGCCGCCGCATCCTGCTCGGCAACACCTCGGAGGACGCCGCCCGCGAGGCCGAGCTCGTCGGCGACTTCCTCGGGCGTCGCGTCGACGGACTCATCGTGGTGCCCGCGAGCACCACCTCCACGCACCTCGCGCACTCGCAGAACCAGGGCGTGCCGGTGGTGCTGGCCTCGCGCCGCATCGACGGGCTCGCGGCCGACAGCGTGGTGCTCGCCGACGAAGACGGCGCGTTCCGCGGCACGACGGCCCTGATCGACGGCGGTCACACCCGCATCGGTTATCTCGGCAACGCCCTGTCGATCTTCACCGGCGAGCGCCGCCATGCCGGGTTCGTGCGGGCGATGGAGACGCGCGGCCTCCGGGTCGACCCGCACCTGGTCGCCACGAACCAGCAGACCGTCGAGCAGGCGCGCGATGCCACCCGCGCGCTGCTGCGGGCCAAGAACCCGCCGACGGCGATCTTCTGCGCCAACAACCGCAACGCGATCGGCGCGCTCAAGGAGATCAGCACGCAGCTCGCCACGGGGCTTCGTGCTCCGGCCGACTTCCCCGAGCTGCTGAGCTTCGACGACTTCGAGCTCGCCGAGCTGTCGCCCGTGCCCATCAGCGTGATCGACCACGACCCGCGCGAGCTCGGTCGCACGGCCGCCCGCCTGCTGCTCGACCGTCTCGACGGCGGCGATCGCGAGGCGCCCGCCCGCGAGGTCGAGCTGCCGGTGTCGCTCCGCGGCGTGCGCTGAACCACCCCTCGCCGCGGACGGTTGACACTCCTCGCCCGCGTTGATAACGTTACCAATCATCGACGAGGAGGCCGGATGGAGCTGTGCATCGATTTCGGGGGAACCGAGATCAAGCTGGCCGTCATCGACGGCGACCGCGTCCTCGCGTCGAACCGGCTCCCCGTGCGCGGCACCGCCGCCGACCTCGCCGACGCGGCCCTCGACGCCCGCCGTCTCCTGAGCGAACTCGGTGCCGAGGCCGACGCCGTGGGCATCGCCGTCCCCGGCGTGGTCGACCCCGCGACCGGGCGCATGCGGCACGCGAACGCCAAGTACGACTTTCTCCGCGACTTCGACCTCGGCACCTGGGCCCGCGCGGAGTTCGGGCTGCCCGCCGTGGTGGAGAACGACGCCCGCGCGGCGCTGCTCGGCGAGACCTCCGCGGGCAGCGCCCTCGGCGAGCGCGACGCCGTGCTGGTCACACTGGGCACGGGCATCGGCACGGCCGCGCTCCTCGACGGGGTCGCGCTCCGCGGCCGCACGGGTCACGCGGGCATCCTCGGCGGACACCTCACGGTCGACCTCGACGGCCCCACCTGCCCGTGCGGCAACATCGGCTGCGGTGAAGCGCTCGCGAGCACCCGCGCCCTGCCGGCGGGCGTGAGCATGACCGAGGTCTTCACGACCGACGCGCACCCCGAGCTCCGCGACCGCTTCCTGCACGTGTGGGGCGCGGTCGTCACGAGCCTCGTGCATTCCTACGACCCGGCCGTGGTGATCCTCTCCGGGGGCATCCTCCGCGCGGGCGCCGCGATCAGCACGCCCGTCGACGAGTACCTGCGCGCACACCTGTGGCCGTCGCTCACGCCCCCGCGCCTCGTCGTCCCACCCGAGCCGGAGCTCTCGGTCGCCCGCGGCCTCAGCGTCCTCGCCCGCGCCGCCGCGGCGTC